>NZ_JAUBTX010000063.1:0-34074 GCF_036705185.1 Microcoleus sp. B4-D4
TTTTTAGCTTGGTTTGATGGCGCTTGCGGCAAGTAGTCAACTATAATCAGACCGCTTTCCGTCTGTCGTGCCGGATGTGGCAGCTTATTTGCCTTCCACTCTTAGCCACGCGGTTGTGTAACTTATGCCTATTGCTTTGGCGTAGTCAGGTAGTTTCATTTTCGACCTCCTGACTACATAATACCATTATTGACTACTACTGCTTATAAACTTAATAAAGTTTTAGAATACCAAATCCGGGTAAGATGCCCCAATCCATGATTTCGTAAAAGCACGTTGCCACTACGAACAATTTTTGCCTCTTTCCTCGTCTTTTAGAGAGCTGCAGCCTACAACTCGAAACCGGGTTATTTGCCGAATTTCGGGTCTGCAACGCGCTTTTCGTCAAAAACTCGGTTTCTAGTTCCCTATGCGTCAGTCCTAATTAAAAGATTCAAAAACTGAGCTAGAAGACCAAATTTAAATCGCCAAAAAGTCTTTATTTATAATCTTTTACGTAAGTTCACGAAAATTAAGTAAAGTAAATATAAAGATATCAGTGTAAATACGGAAAGTGATAGATATAATAGGTTTTACAGACCTGCATCTACTTCGGTGATTTGAATAAGGCTATAAATACTATGCGTACTTTGATTCAGCTCACAACAACGGCTACCCTGGCTGTATGCTTGCAAGTGAATACGATCGGCATCGCAAATGCCGCTACCATCACAAAAACGGTTCGTAGTGCGGACTTTAGTCCGCAACAAGTGAGCGGACGCCAGGATACACTACGAACCAATCCGAGATCGACCTCCACATTTTTGGCAGCCGCCGAAACTTCTAGGTCTGGAAAGACCTCAAAATATGAACCAGACCCCAACGGGAACCCGAAAAGTGACGGTACGGGAACGCGCTGAGACCAATTTTTTAATCTTCTATGAGATCAGATTTGTACCAATTCGATTGGTTAATTAAAGTGTGCCTGCACCAATCTCGATCGGTAAGTGGATAGTCCACACGATAGTGGCCGCCGCGACTTTCCGTGCGAAACGCAGCACTTTTGAGAATTAAGTAACCAATATCCAATAAATTGCCAAGTTCTCCCCAATTTCGCAAAACCGAGCTATTTTCCGCATTATCCGGCGAAAAATCAATAGTTTGTCCGGGCGGCAAATTATCAAGCGTTTGACTCAAAGGCAAAGAGGCAAATTCTTGCCGCCAAATCTCAACTTGGACGATCGCACTTTCCAAATCTCGCATTCCCCGGCAAATTCCCGCACTCTGCCACAGCAAGCTCGGCAATTCCACCCGCAATTTTTCGATCGTCTCAATCTCCTGTGGAGAAATCGATTTTTCCCAAATTTCCCCTACATCGACCTCATCCGTGAATGGCTTGGACTTTTCACCTTCCACCTGCAAAAGTCCCATCTGCGCGCCAAAAACCAGACATTCCAGCAGCGAATTGCTCGCCAACCGATTAGCGCCGTGCACCCCCGTGCTGGCAGTTTCTCCCACCGCGTACAAACCCGGAATCGAAGTTTGGTTAAACTTGTCAGCCACAATCCCTCCCATCCAGTAATGGGCGGCGGGCGTCACCGGCACCGGTTCGGAAAAAATATCAATTCCCCAATCAGCGCAGACTTGAATAATATTCGGAAACCTGTAGCGCAGCCGATCGACCGCAATCGGGCGCAAATCCAGCCAAACATGAGGTTCCCCCGTCTTCTGCAAATGGCGAAAAATAGCGCGGCTGACAACATCGCGAGGCGCAAGTTCCCCGCTGGGGTGAGAGTCAAAAGCAAAGCGATATCCCTTGCTGTCAACCAAATGAGCTCCTTCTCCCCGCACCGCCTCGCTAATCAGAAACCGGGGCGCGCCAGCTTTACTTAGCGCCGTCGGGTGAAACTGCACAAATTCTAAATCTCGCAGCAGCGCCCCGGCGCGCCACGCAATTGCCACCCCGTCTCCGGTACTCACCGACGGGTTGGTGGTTTGAGCAAAAACCTGTCCGCCGCCGCCTGTCGCTAGCACCACAGCCGGTGCCCGCAGCCATTTGACTCGGTTGCCACAAATCGCACTAATGCCCTGACAGCGGCCGCTTTCGTCGAGCCACAGACTCAATGCAAAGGCGGGGGATACGACTTGAATGTTTTGGCGGCTCAATACTTTTGCTGTCAGGGTACCTATCACTGCTTTCCCTGTGGTGTCGGCGGAGTGGAGCACTCGGCGGCGGGAGTGGGCGGCTTCTAGGGTGAGGGCTAAATCTGAGCCGGCGCGATCGAACGCCACGCCCATTTTCACGAGGGAATCTATGCAATCGGGAGCTTCCTCGACCAAAAATTTGACCGCTTCCAAATCGCAAAGACCGGCTCCTGCAGCCACTGTATCCTGAACGTGCAGCGCTGCCGAATCTTCCGGGGCGATCGCCGCTGCAATTCCTCCTTGGGCCCAATCGCTGGCAGAAACAGGCAGGGTATTTTTATTAATTGAACCCACCTGTAAATGTTCTGGAAGGCAAAGTGCCGTGTACAAACCGGCTGCCCCAGCACCTATCACTAATACATCAAATTTGTCAGTCATAAGTCTGCCGATTTTAGATTTTAGATTTTAGAATTAACTCTCAATATGAATTTTGGGGCGATAATTAATGTCTGTCGATTTTATCTGATATTTCTTGTACTCATTCACAAATCATCTGAAAAGCATCTGCGTCTATAGCGGTTCTCAATACAGTCAGGTATGCCCGGTTTGGCCTGTGCCCTATGCCGAGAGCACCTCATGTTACGAACGAAAGGCTATATCTGTGTTGATCACCCTTTCATCTGCAGTTTATGTATTAGTCGAGGATTTATGCAACTCCAGTCTATTTTAGATTGAGCCTACAAATGATCTCGTTTCCGCTTGCATCGGAATGATTTAACCTTATTAGTACACAGAGTAAGTAGAAAGGCGTAAATATTTGTAGTTGGGATGAGGCAGGAGTCAGGAGACAGAATGCAGGAGGGATTGGGGTTTTAGCCTCATTTATCTTTCTTAACACAGTTGTGTTTTTCCCCACCGACTTACACAGAGGGAGAGAATATATATCTGAATCATTCCGATGCTACCGGATTTGATTTTAATCTCGAAAACGCCCTGATTTCAACCTCGCAAATTTTTGCCAGCTTTGCCGAATTCTGGAGAAATTAAAGGCAGAAGTCATCAGCCTCTAGAAAATTTTTTTTCTTTCTGCTTTCTGCCTTCTGCCTTCTGCTTTCTGCCTTTAAAGGAGGCCCGCTGCTATTTAGTCGTAAAAACCGTTGTTCAACCTGTTGTCTCCTTCAATAAATATTGAATCGACATCAGTTACGGTGAATTTGTCCAGGTTAGCCTGCAGCACCTTTTTCTGAGGGTCCGTTAAGCCTGAAATGTTGAGTACGTCCTCAACGTCTTCGTAAGGAGCATTCTTAATAATTAGTCCAGCTAAAGTAGGATACAACCCTCGAAATTCCCGAAAGTCCCGCACGCCGCTGTTGTTCAAGTCAATTTTTTGGCCATATTCTGTGGCAAGTTTGTCATCGGCGCGATTTGTTCTAGTCGGAACGTCAAGCACTATAAGCGAGGATGGTGGTAAGACGAGACGGCTCAATGTCGCCGCGCTCGCGCTTTGGTCTCCTGCCCATGCAAAGCAGCCCAGCACTAGGCCCAATACTGCCAATAGACGACCCAATCGTTTCATGAAGTTTTGTCTCCCAATTTCATGCAAAGCATTTATTATGTAGAGACTACCATTTTGCTTATGCAGTTTGTTAGATAAATCCCCAGCACCCGTAGAAACGTCAAAAAAGTTTACATTCAAGTATTGACATTGCGGACTATATATGATATTAGTCGCCGGTGAGGCGATCGGTTGATTTTTGACGCTGCACCTAGTTTTTTACCAAAAAATTGGGTCTAAAGCCCCGTCCTTCTAGGACGACTTTTTATTCTTGGTCGTGATAATATTGTAATGTGGCTAGGGTATTCAACCACATTAAAAACCCAGTCGCCTGAAGGCAACGCACCTTGAAAACTGAAGTTATGGGCGATCGCGCAGAAAAGCTGGCGCGGGTAAAAACTTCGAGCAACAAGTACCAGAGAAACCTGTATTTTGGGTTTTGAATTGTACCGTGGGGCACCAGGGAACAAGACTCTGCAATGAGTCGAAAGCTTGAGGACAGAACCATCTTGCGGTAAGTACAGGAAGCTGTACTTATTAAGTGGACTGAATGATACAAGAATCTCTGCCCTTCTAGGGCCCAGAGTTGTCAACTATTCAGAACTCTTTCCTTTGGTTTTGAGAAAAGCGTTCAAGTCAGAATAAGTACCGCCGTAAGTCACGCTGGGAGTTTCGTAACCTTTTAAAGCAACGGTGTGCTGCTCGAAAGCACCCTCGGCACCCAATTCGGTCAGGTATTTGTAGGTGGTTTCTCCCACGGCGATATCTTTGCCGAGTTGCTTGGTGCAAGATTCTAGGCGAAATGCTGCGTTGACAGTATCTCCCAAGGCGGTGTAGTCCGATCGATCGCTGCTGCCAGAATTTCCCACCATTGCATAACCGGTATTGATGCCAGCCCCTACTCGCAAAGGAAAAGGCAGGGGGTAACGGCTGCTGAGCTCGTCTGTGGCCTTGTGCAGTTGGCTCAAGGCTTGGCAAATCCGCATCATTTCCTCGGTGCTGACACCGCTTGTTTTGTGAAACCACACGGCCATGATCGCATCGCCGATGTATTTGTCCACCCAACTGCCGTGTTCGCGAATGATGTGTCCTGCTTTGCGGAACCAATTCCCGATGACTTCGGAGAGTAGGGTTTCGTCTAGCTGTCTAGTCAAAACGGTAAAATCTCGGATGTCCATTACCATGACGGTAATCAGGCTGCGGACGGTCAAAGTCGCCGTAAAATCTTCTGAGTCTGTCTCGTGTATGTGATCGATCCGGCGGCCGGAGGCTGGGTTGTAGAAATCCAATTCAGTTTGACCGAAAATAATCCGATCGCCATTTCGGAGCGTCACAGGAATACTCACCCGCCGCCCGTTGACAAAGGAACCGTTGCGGCTTCCCAAGTCGATCAAGTAAAACTCTCCGGTCTCCATTTGCTGTAACATCGCGTGATTGCGAGAAATCCAGCGATCGGTCAATACAAAATTATTGTCATCATTCCGCCCTACTGTCCAGCAATTGCTGCCGGAGAGCGGCAAGTAGCGATTGCCGCTTTCTGTACGAAGTAACAAATGTGGATTGGCTTGCAAAGTCACCACAGCCCTAGAAACAACATCAATTCTACCGATTTGAGGTTTTCAACTTTCAATCTTAACTTTAGTACGTGGCTCATAACTAAGATTGCCAGTAAAAAACCTTAAATCGGCTGTTCTCAAAATTTAAAATTATTTAGTCCATCCTCGATGCACCGAACCCGTACAGGATTGCCTAACCACAATACGATCGCCAGCAAAGGTAGTTATGTTTCGATCTTAAGCGAAAGTGTCATATTTTTCACGCCAGAGATGTATCTCAGGAGTTAAATTTGCTGCTTTTTGCCAAAAAAAAACTGGCAGATGGCTCTGTACCTTAACCGAGAATTATTAAAACATCATTTACCTGTAAGATTTGTTACTTGACTTCTAATTTTGCCAGATATCAACAGAGCCTGTTCCGGGCAGTTGCCACTCCTGGCTTGAAGTATCTGTCAACAATAGCATTTGAGATTTTAGATTCAATAAATTGGGTCAGTAACATGAGGTGCTCTCGTGGCCCGCGCAGGGCATGGGCCCGCGCAGGGCATTGGGCATCTTGCCCGAAGAGCGAAGTCGAAGGGTGGCCAAACAGGGCATACCTCACCAAGCTTGAGAACCGCTATATCATGTCCGATCGATTACCATAGCAAAAATCGATCGGACACGATACGACTTACTGCATAATGGTTTCGGTCGCGAGGCTACAGTTGCATTTTTTTTGGGAACTGGTATAAATTACAAACACGAGAATTTTATGTTGTCAAAAAGAATTTTGCCTTGTTTGGATGTCAAAGCCGGCCGCGTAGTCAAAGGTGTCAATTTTGTCAACCTTAAGGATGCTGGCGATCCGGTGGAAATGGCTCAGGTATACAACGATGCGGGTGCTGACGAGTTGGTGTTTCTGGACATTACCGCGACTCACGAAGACCGGAACATTATGATTGATGTGGTATACCAAACTGCCGATCGAGTATTTATCCCTTTGACTGTCGGCGGCGGCATCCAATCCTTGGACACGATTAAAAGTTTGTTGAGGGCGGGCGCTGATAAGGTAAGCATTAATTCAGCGGCAGTGCGCGATCCGAGTTTGATTGACAAAGCCAGCGATCGATTCGGCAATCAGTGCATTGTAGTGGCGATCGACGCCCGCAAACGGCAAGATGCCGATAATCCAGGTTGGGACGTGTACGTGCGCGGGGGGCGAGAAAATACCGGGAAAGATGCGATCGTCTGGGCCAAGGAAGCCGCACAGCGCGGTGCCGGCGAAATTCTGTTGACTAGCATGGACTCTGACGGAACTCAAGCGGGTTACGACTTGGGATTAACCCGCAGCATCGCCGAAGTTGTAGAAATTCCGGTGATTGCTTCCGGCGGCGCGGGTAACTGTCACCACATCTACGAAGCGGTGACTGAGGGTAAAGCAGAAGCCGCACTCCTGGCTTCCCTCCTACATTACGGGCAACTGAGCGTCGGAGAAATTAAGACTTATCTAGCACAACATCAAGTTCCCGTGCGGCTGCAGTAACTTAAGGAGTTATATCAATTCCGGTTGCACCGTCAGGTGATTGTTGACTGTTGACTGTTGACTGTTGACTGTTGACTGTTGACTGTTCACCGTTGACTGTTGACTGTTGACTGTTGAGTTAAGAGGGCGGGCACGGTGGCACCGCCCCTACTGACTGTTGACTGTTGACTGTTGACTCGATTTTATGATTTCGATGCAACGGGAAACGATATTACGCATGGGACAAAAAACCCGGTTGCTCGATCGATCTCTGTCGAATAGCAGCCACGATTCTCAAAAACACCGGGTTTTTTGCCTTAGCGAGCAGAGCAGGCTCAGATGCTGCCACAGATACTCCCATCTCAAATCTCAATCGGACTTCAGTGATGCACCAGACTCATCTATCGGAAGACACAAAGCCAAAATATTCCCTGAGAAGGATTTCAAATCTCCGTTTTTTTGGCTAAATATTATATATTACCTCAATTTAAGAAAGAGGCACTGCTCAAGGCTGTTGCTTTTATCCAACTTGAGCTAAAGATTGTACAGAATTTGAACGAGCTTCAGCCTGTTAACAATCTCAGCAATGAAAATTTGTAAAAATGGAGAAAATTTGTATGTCTTTTATCAGCTTTAATCTTCCTGCCAAGCGTTTTGTTCGCAGTTTAATAGCTGTTTGTTTTTGTGCATTGATGTTTGTTTCCAATGCTTTCCCAGCTTTTGCCGTTACCAGCAGCCCCACTAAAGGTGAAGCTCAACTTTTGGGGATTGAGAAAGAAGCTCAAAAAGCTGCTTTAAAAGATCCTATGTCTCTGGAAGAAACTCAAGACAAAGCTAACGAAGGGATTAATGAAGTTCAGGGAGATGCTGACAAAGAGAAGATGAAAAATCCTTCTAACACAAGAGCTACATCTTTTGAGCAACAAGTCAAAAAAGCTGTGAGCAACATTAAAGACTAACTCCACAGTTATCAGCCTAAAAAATTAGGGGCAAGGCAATGCCGTGTCCCTTGATTTTTGTGTGTTTGCTCTCCATTTATATCGGTTTCAGGTTGCATCAAAATAATAAAATCGAGCCAACGGTCAACAGCCAACAGTCAACAGTCAACAGTCATGACGAGTGCAACCGAAATTGGTATCAGAGGGTTCGATCGCTCGATCGCACCCGATCTCAGATAGAATAAAAAAGCGGAAAAGATTTGGCACCTTTCGGCTTGACGAACACTCTTTGCTGCGGCTGTAACAGCAATTGGTCAAACTTTTCTCTGGTCAAATTAGCATTGAGCACTTGACCGTCATCTAAAGTTAATTCTACCTGAATTTCCCATCCCAAATGAATCAAGCGACTGATTCTTGCAGGCACTGTTGCACTATTTTCTGTGGTTTCAATTACTACGTCGTGAGGGCGCAAGAAAATTTCGGGGTTGGCTGAGTCAAAGCCGTTTTCTTGAAACATTCTCGAACTGCTGGGTAAGACATTGACGGGGCCGATAAAACTCATTACAAATGCACTAGCAGGATGGTCGTAAATTTCTGCGGGCGTGCCTACTTGTTCGATTTGACCTTTATTCATGACTGTAATGTGATCCGCAACTTCCATCGCTTCTTCTTGGTCGTGCGTCACAAAGACGGTGGTAACGTGCACTTCGTCGTGCAGTCGGCGCAACCAAGCGCGCAAATCTTTGCGGACTTTAGCATCAAGAGCTCCAAAAGGTTCGTCTAGTAGCAACACTTTCGGTTCCACAGCCAGAGCTCTTGCTAGGGCGACGCGCTGCCGCTGACCGCCTGAAAGTTGCGACGGGTATCTATCGCCCAATCCTGCTAATTGCACTAAATTCAACAATTCTTCTACCCGCGATTTGACTTTGGCGGGTGCAGTTTTCTGAATTTCCATCCCGAAAGCGATGTTTTTTCGCACTGTCATGTGCTTGAAAAGCGCGTAATGCTGAAACACAAACCCAATTTTGCGGTCTTGAACGCTGGTATTTGTGGCATCTTGGCCTGTCAGCCAGATTTTGCCGGAGTCGGGCATTTCTAAACCTGCAATCAGTCGCAGCAGGGTAGACTTGCCGGAACCAGACGGGCCTAGCAATGCGACTAGGGAACCTGATTCAATTTCTAAACTGACTTTATCGAGTGCTTGGAAACTGCCAAACTGTTTACTGACATTTTCTACGACGATACCCATAGGAAGTTCGGCAACGGATTAGTGTAATGGATTTAACGGATGGATGATGAGCTGCGAGGTTCGAGGAAAGAGCGAAAAATGTTAATCCCCGGTTTATGGATAGGTTTATGTAAGATTTTATAGCACGATCGCGCATCAGTTACTTAATTTTATGGTCTTACCTGCCTCTGGAAAGCCCGAAAATTCTCTAAAATGCACCTCCATCACAAAACAATATAATTCTTTGTCACCAAAGTTGGCGTTTGGTACTATAATGCAGCAAAAGTTCAAGCGTTTTTGACTTCAACGGCTGAGGGGATAAAGGAAAATGGGAGATGTTGGACGTGTGCCTGTAGGAATTATCGGCGCTTCAGGTTACGGCGGCGTGCAACTTGTGCGACTGCTGGCAGATCACCCAGCGGCGGAAGTAGTGTATTTGGGCGGGGATAGCAGTGCGGGAAAACCTTTTTCCAGCCTTTATCCGCATCTGACTAACTGCATTGACTTGACTATTGAGGCGATCGACTTAGATCGAGTAGCGGAAAAATGTGAAGTTGTGTTTCTGTCGCTGCCCAACGGTTTAGCTTGCCAAATGGCACCGAAGCTGATCGAAAAAGGGTGCAAAGTCTTGGATTTGTCGGCTGATTATAGATTTGAAAATCTAGAAACTTACAAAGCTTGGTACGGTGGCGAGCGATCGGACTCTGAACTCGCTGCTACCGCTGTTTACGGTTTGCCAGAATTGTATCGCGATCGCATTAAAGACGCTCAATTAGTAGGCTGTGCCGGTTGCTACGTCACCGCTAGCTTGTTAGCCCTCGCACCCTTGCTAAAACAAGGTCTAATCGTGCCAGAAACAGCAATTATCGACGCTAAATCAGGAACTTCGGGAGGGGGCCGCAAAGCCGAAGTTAATCTGTTATTAGCAGAAGCTGACAATTCCATAGGCGCTTACGGGGTTGGCCGCCACCGCCACACGCCAGAAATTGAGCAAATTTGCAGCGATTTAGCCGGACAAGATATCAAAGTCCAATTTACTCCCCACCTGATACCGATGGTGCGGGGAATTTTGGCAACTGTTTACGCAAATTTGCGCGATCCGGGATTGGTACGGGAAGATTTAATCACGATTTTCAACGCTTTTTACCGCAATTCTCCTTTAGTAAAAGTCTTGCCGGCTGGGGTTTATCCGCAAACAAAATGGGCTTGCGGCACGAATCTTTGTTACATTGCCGTGGAAGTCGATCCCCGCACTGACAGAGTAATTGTGATGTCGGCGATCGACAATTTAATTAAAGGCCAAGCCGGTCAAGGCATTCAGTGCATGAACTTGATGATGGGTTGGGAAGAAACTTTGGGTTTGCCACAATTGGCTTTGTATCCTTAATTGGGCATGGGGCATGGGGCATGGGGCATCGCTGGTTCCCAGGCTCTGCCTGGGAAACGATGTCCAGAGGCTCTGCCTCGAAAAGCGATCGTAAAATTACCCAAAGTCTTTGGATCGAAAAGCGATCGGGAAATTGGAGGCAGAGCCTCCGGATCTGCGTCCCCAGGCAGAGCCTGGGAACGAGGATTACCCATTCCCAATTACCCATTCCCAATTACCCATTCCCAAATTTTACTTTGGCCCGTAACCGATCGCACCAGCATAGATCGCCCGATCGCCCAATTCGTCCTCAATCCGCAACAAACGGTTATATTTAGCAACCCGTTCGCTGCGACACAAAGAACCAGTCTTGATTTGACCGGCGCGAGTCGCTACCGCTAAATCAGCAATTGTGGTATCCTCAGTTTCACCAGAACGGTGGCTGATGACCGATCGATAGCTGTTTCGTTTGCCGAGGTCGATCGTATCCAACGTCTCCGTCAAAGAACCAATTTGATTCAGCTTAATCAAAATCGAATTGCTAGCCTTCAAATCAATTCCCTTTTGCAAGCGCGTGCGATTAGTCACAAACAAATCGTCACCCACCAACTGAACTTTGCTACCCATTTTCTGAGTCAGCGCCACCCAACTATCCCAATCGTCTTCGTGCAAACCATCTTCAATAGAAACGATCGGATATTGACCAGCCAAACCATCCAAATAATCGATTAATTCCGCCGGCGAATGAGCCACACCGTCGTAAGTATACTGCCCATCTTTGTAAAACTCGCTAGCAGCAACATCCAAAGCCAAAGCAACTTGTTCCCCAGGCTTGTAACCAGCTTTTTCAATTGCCATCATCAACAAATCCAAAGCTTCCTGATTGGAACCCAAATTAGGAGCAAAACCGCCTTCATCGCCAACACCAGTCAGCAAATTTTTGTCTTTCAAAACATTAGCCAGACTAGCAAATATTTCTGCTCCCCAGCGCAAAGCTTCCTTAAAAGAAGGAGCTCCCACAGGTACAATCATAAACTCTTGAATGTCTACATTATTGTCCGCGTGGGAACCACCGTTGATCACGTTCATCAAAGGTACGGGTAAAACGTTCGCTAAAGTGCCGCCCAAGTAGCGATAAAGGGGGAGTCCTAAAGTCTCGGCGGCAGCCTTTGCCGTGGCTAGGGAGACTCCGAGAATGGCATTGGCTCCGAGGTGGGATTTGTTGGGGGAACCGTCCAAGTCAATCATGGTTTGGTCTACCAGTGCTTGGTCGATCGCATCCAAATTAGCCAAAGCAGGGGCAATTTTGTGCTCGACGTTAGCAACAGCCTTCAAGACTCCTTTCCCGCCGTAACGGTTTTTGTCGCCGTCTCGCAATTCGTGGGCTTCAAAAGAGCCTGTAGATGCACCGCTGGGGACTTGGGCGAGGCCCACAACACCGTTAGCTAGATAAACTTCAGCTTCAATGGTGGGGCGGCCGCGGGAGTCGAGAATTTCTCTGGCTTGAATAGATTCGATCGCAGTGTCTTGCATATTAACGATTCCTGACTTAACTCAATGGTTTATGACAATTAGCATTCAGCAGGCTTTCGGTAACTGACTGCTAACGGGTAATAGAGTACGCGATCCCCACAATTATTAGCGCTCATTTCAAACTTTTTGCGGATTTGGGCGATCGCTTTGGTGTCAACAAGCAATATTTGTTGAAAAATGATCTTAGATCATTTTGACAGTAAGTTAATTTTTTTCACAGCAGATTCGCGCAGAATAGTTAATTGCAACCGGGAGCATCTGTGCGGGAGCATCTGTAGCTGTCTGGCGCGCGAGGGGAGCAAGCGCACGCGAGGGAGAGCAAACGCACAGTAAAAAAATGCTTGTTGCAAAGCCCCAGATGCTCCCATTGAAACCTTTGTTAAGATCGGAAGATCGACAAACTCAATCAAATAGGAAAAACCTCAAATGTTAGAAACAAATCCTGGAGAAGTTAGAGCATTAGCTGAAAACGCCGACCCCATAATTCCCGATCCCCCAAACATCAGATTACTGACAGGGCCTTTACCAAATTCAGGTAGCGATCCCAACTTTTTTGACCTTACTCCCAATGACGATATCGTTCAATTAGCTAACGGCATTCTCCGCAACACTCCCGGAGGTTTGCGGGCCTTAGCCGGCGACGATTTTGTCCGAGGTTCTGGCGGTGCCGAACTGATGAATGGGAACAGCGGCAGCGATACTTTAATCGGAGGTTGTGGGAACGATACTATTCGCGGCGGTCAAGATTTGGACATCCTGTACGGAGAATGCGCTAACGATGTTCTGAGTGGAAATTTAGGCGATGATGTAGCTTACGGAGGTACGGGAAATGATTTTGTTCGAGGCGGTAAAGGCAGCGATAATTTAGTAGGTGAAACTGGCAATGATACTCTGATTGGTGATGCTGGAATCGATCGACTTTGGGGAGGAGAAGGTGCAGATTTATTTGTCCTCAGAAGAGAAGCTGAAGCAACTTCGGGAGAAATTGGTTCAGATCAACCACGTCCTGCTGGCAATTTTCTGGGTCAAGTAGATGAAGTGCCGGCAGATTTTATTCTCGACTACAATTCTGCCCAAGGTGATGTAATTGGATTGGCGGGAGGATTGACGCGAAATGACATTGTTTTGAGCGAAAGGTTTTTAACAATTGGTGATGCCAGAGATTACGACAGCAGCGGCCCTTTTCCTCCCGGACAGCCCCGAACTCTTGATTTTAGAGTGTTAAATACTAAGGCGACGGTGATTCGAGAAGCTAGTACCGGCAATATTTTGGGTTTGGTGAAAGATGTTTCGCCTTCTCAACTTCAGTTTATCTCTGTATCCGACGGGGCGATCGCCCTTGGATAGGATTTGTGAAAAAAACCAGTTTTTTTTGTTTTGATGCGTAGCCCAGAAACCGGGTTTTTGCCAGAAGAATTCGTTACAATGCAGAAACTCCAAAAAACCCGGTTTCTTAGATTCGCGCGGGTGGCCAGAAACGGGTTTTTATGAAAAAACCTCGTTAAGCTGTTCTACATTTAAACTGTATGTCAAAAAACAATAAAACTATTGTGGGGTGGGCTTTGAGCATCACCCTGAACATACAATTTAAATGTCCGACAGCTTACAGGTGTAGAAACCCAAAAAAACTCAGTTTCTTGAATTAGATTCGTAGACCAATTTTCCGATCAATCCAGCCAACATTAAAATTTCCAAAAATCCGCCACATCATATCCCATTTCGCCCAGCATTTGCCGCAGCAGAGGCAAACTCAACCCGATCACATTCGTGTGACAGCCCTCGATTTTTTCCACAAAAAATCCGCCTTTACCTTCCAGCGCAAAACAACCAGCACAGGCGAGGGGTTCTCCGGTAGCGACGTAGGCCGCAATTTGGCGCGAGGTAACTTCGGCAAAATGAACTTTTGTAACTTGATAGCGAACTATCGATCGCTCGATTGCGCGATCGAAACTATCAAATCTCGTATCAATTAAAGCATGACCCGTATAAAGTTCGCCAACTTTACCGCGCATTTTTTGCCAGCGCAAAATTGCTTCTTCGGCATCCTTCGGCTTGCCGTGAATTTCGCCATCAATGACCAAAATTGAATCGCATCCCAACACCAAACACGATTTGGGATTGGGGATTTGCGGGTGAGAATTAGCCAGCAAAAAGCTAGCTACAGCTTCAGCTTTTCCCTCTGCTAAAACTTGGACTAATTGAGTAGCGTCCCTCATTTGTATTTGCCCTTCATCAAAGTCGCTGGGGCAAATCACAGCTTGAATCCCAGCACTATTTAGTAAGCTGCGGCGCGCCGGGGAAGCTGAAGCCAATACAAAAGTTGGAATTTTCATAATTTAAGAAGGAAGAAGGAAGAAGGAAGAAGGAAGAAGGAAGAATTTTAGACTGACAATGCCCCATGCCCCATGCCCCATGCCCCATGCCCTGTTTGCCCAATTCCCAATTTCCTAATAAACAGAGAAAGATTTAACGACTTTCTCAAAAGCTTCTTTTACCTTCGGCCAGCGTTCTTCGGTAGTGGAAACGTTAATGGTAAAAAGTTTGCCGCGGCTGACGGCTACGCTGGCTAAGTTGTGCCGTTCTTGGTTTGGGAGTTTGACTGCGTATTCTAAAATGTAATAGCTTTTCGATCGCGATTCGCGAGCTTCTGCACTGATTAATTCAGCTTCGCGGCCAGAATCTGTCGAGACGAGGGAATTTTTGCTAAGCTTGTATCCCACTTCCGTCGGCGTTCCCAAATCTGCCAAAGTTTTCCCCTTTGCGACTGGACTGATTACCACGCTGACATTCTCGGTTTGCTGGATCAAATCGCGGAACACCACATCGGGCCCATTAGAAACTGCGATCGGCAGCCAGCCATTAGGATAAAGAAATTGATAGCCGTCGCCAGTATCAATGTGGCTTTTGAGTCCGGTCACTTGAGACACACAACCGGTCAAGGTGAGGCTTAGAACCACCAGAAGTAGGGCCGCAATTCGTTTGAGCATTATTTTTACGCGAGTAGGGTAACACTAAAATATTTAATTTTAATTATCTCACCAAACCTAGCCCCTAAAAATAGTTAAGCTATGGATTGCCATTTGTGCATCGCTGGCAAGCCATAGCCGTCAAGTTTAATTTTTAACAAAATCATTACAGGTTGGTTAGCCAGCTAATCAGTCCGTGCTTGGTCGAAACTTCTAAAGCCAAGAGAGAAACAAAGCCAATCATGGCAAGGCGGCCGTTTAAACGTTCTGCGTAGGGGGTAAAGCCTGTGCGGGGTTCGTCATCGATGTATACTGTCGGCTCGATCGCAAAATTGTTCATTTTACCTTGGTCGTCCAGCATTAAGCCTTTGTTAGTCATGTCTGTTTCCTAAATTGTTTTTCATGTACTGTAACTAAATGTAACAGACTTATGAAGAAATGTAAAGGATTGCGTAATTTTTTTTTTCAAATACCCTATTTTGACCTGAGTTTCCACCAAAAATCCCACAGTAGACAAGCTCTCAACCCTTATATAATCAATTATTCGCATATTCGCAATTTTCAAATCTCAAATCCTCTCAGAGTAGACTCTGAGCCCAAGACGGGGGAGGATAGAGTTGAGACGTGCAGAAGTCGATGGTGTGTGGCAAATCCGGTCTGGGTTTGACGAAAATTGTGGAACGGAGGAAAAGTTTATGCGGGCCAGTCTGGAAATGCGGTGGTTTTATAACGGTGCGTTGCCAAAATCGATCGGGCAATGGTTTGGAAGCGATAGTCTCGGAGGGTATCTGTCGCCTCCAGAAGAGCGCGAAGACATATATTTGCTAGTACCCGGTTGCGACTACTTGGGAGTCAAGTTGCGCGGGAAAGCCCTAGAAGTAAAGTGGCGCCAGGGAGAGTTAGGGGCGATGCAGTTCGGCAACCGCTGGGAAGGCAAGGCCGAGAAGTGGCTCAAGTGGGTTTGTGCCGACACGATGGCGCCGGTATCGGCGGATATTCTGGCAACAGGAAAGTGGATGGGAGTCAAGAAAAAGCGAGCGCTGCGTCTTTACCAAGTTTCAGCCCCCGGTTCCTTAATGTCTGTGCCAGTAGAAGCCCCAGTTCCCCAAGGTTGCAGCGTCGAAGTTACTCAATTGAACATTAACGGCAATCCCTCTTGGACTTTGGGATTTGAAGCATTTGGCAGCGAAAGTTGTCTGACAGAAAACCTGCAAACAGTAGCTAATTGGACTACCAAGACCTATCAGGCTCAAAAGTTGAAAGCAGAGGATTCTTCCGGTTATCCGCATTGGCTGGATGCTCAGGGCGGCTGAGCTTGATGTTTGGGATATGTCTGCATTTGTTCAAACAATCCCTAGGGCGGGCGTTCTGAACCCGCCCTCAAGAATATAGCCTTTCTCAAAAATGTGAAAAATCAGTCGATTTGAGATTGTAGATTGTAGATTTTAGATAGCTCCTTACCAGGCAGAGCCTGGTAATGCAGATCCAGAGGCTGTGCTCTCTTGAACCTTGGGCTTTGAGAGAGAAGACTTGCATTGAGTCAGGGAACCGATAGAGAAACCGCAGATTCAAGGTCGATAATTAAAACTGCGATCGCGCGTCCGATCGATTACCATAACAAAAACGGTTTGTAGTGCGTTCTGGAGTCCGCTCTTAAACCGAGGACTCCAGAACGCACCTTTCCCAGAAACCAGATTTTTGTACCAAAATCCTTCACTGCAATCCGCCGAAAAAGTAAAAAACCCGATTGCTTTATCGGAAGTGCGTCCAAAACTGTTCGGGATAGTTTCTGTTGGGAGTACAATGCAAGTTTAAGGCAAGTTAAATGCAATACAGCTTATTTAATTTTTCCCTACTTTGTCAGCAGTTCTCAGAATTTGACAAGCTAAAATTGCCGCCCCAAATCCGTTATCAATATTAACCACACCCACACCAGCCGCACAAGAATTAAGCATAGTTAAAAGAGGAGCAATCCCGCCAAAACTCGCGCCGTAACCCACACTCGTCGGCACAGCAATCACCGGACAATCTGCCAAACCCGCAACCACACTGGCCAAAGCACCTTCCATACCCGCAACCGCAATCAACACATTAGCATCGGCAATAACGTGTCGGTTGCTCAGCAAACGGTGAATGCCGGCAACTCCCACATCCCACAAACGCCGCACCTCAAAACCGCAAAGTTCCGCCGTCACAGCAGCCTCTTCCGCCACAGGCAAATCCGCCGTTCCCGCACTGATAATAGTCACAGTACCCGGATGCTGGCGAGTTGGGGAATCAGCAGAAATTGCACAAATTCGAGCCTTTTGGTAGTAGCACAAATCGGGTATTTTTTGTTGCAGTTGCTCGAAAACTTCCGGTTCAATTCGCGTCGCCATCACCACAGGATTTCGCCCACGCATCGCCTCGACAATCTCAACAATTTGGTCTGGTGTTTTCCCTAGGCCCAAAATGACTTCAGGAAAACCAGTTCTTAAGGTGCGGTGATGGTCAATTTTGGCAAAATCGCCTACTTGTTGAAAGTCAAAATGCTTTAATTTATCCAAAGCTGCGGTGGGACTTACATCGCCCGCCGCCACAGATTCGAGTAATTTTTGTAAAATTTCAGGCTGCATAAATATTAGTCAGTTGTCAGTTGTTAGTTGTCAGTTGTCAGTTGTCAGTTGTTAGTTGTCAGTTGTTAGTTGTCAGTTGTTAGTTGTCAGTTGTCAGTTGTCAGTTGTCAGTTGTCAGTTGTCAGTTGTCAGTTGTCAGTTGTTAGTTGTCAGTTGTTAGTTGGTAGGGGCGGTGCCCCCGTGCCCGCCCTCTTAGTTGTCAGTTGTTAGTTGTCAGTTGTTAGTTATCAATAACCAATAACAACTAACCAATAACAACTAACCAATAACCAATAACAACTAACCAATAACCAATAACCAATAACCAATAACAACTAACCAATAACCAATAACCAATAACAACTAACTATTCTGCCATTTTCAGTTCGTACAAATTCCAGAAAGCACCACCGATCGCACTATAGCGAATTCCCGAAATGCGATCGCGCACCGCCTCAAAAGTTAGCGGATTTACCATATAAACAAAAGGCACTTGTTCCGTTATAATCCGCTGCGCCTCCCCATAAAGCTCCTTGCGCTTCGCCTCATCAAGCTCTTGGGAAGCCTTCACATAAAGGTCATCGATTTTTTGCTCCCATTGGTACACTTCCCAACCCTTAATCGGCGGTTCTCCAGCTTGCGGGCCCTGGTTGAAACTGTGCAAAGTCCCATTAACAGACCAAATATTGTAGCCGCTGTGCGGTTCAGTACCTCCCGTAAAACCGCCGAGGTAAGTATCCCAATTCCGCGTCAGCCGCAGCTTTTCTACGTAAGTATTAAAACTCAGGAACTGCGTGTCAATTTGCATCCCCAGTTTGCCCAAATCTTGCTTAATTTGCGTGGCCATTTGTTCCCGAACTTTTTTCCCTGCAGCTATCAACAAAGTAAATCGGACTTTGTTGCCCCCAGCATCCAACAAGTCGCCGTTACTATTATATTTAAAACCAGCATTCAACAGCAACTCTTTCGATTTTTGCGGATCGTAATCGTAAGTTTTTAATCCCTGTTCTGGAGACAAGTAAAACGGACTTTGTGCCGGAATTGGGGAATACAGGGGCGCGCCAAGTCCGCGATAGATATTGTTAGTCATGGCGGATCTGTCTATACCGTAGGCTACGGCCTGCCGAAATTCCTGATTGGTAAACCAGCGAGACTTAACCGGGTCTACAAACGGCTGATTTTGAGCATTGCGCCCCTGATTCAGATTGAAGGTCATAAACACACTACCAGTGTCCGGGCCGCCGTTGAAAACCGTATATTTGCCGCGTTTTTCCTCTCGTTTCAACAGAGGGAACACCTCTGGCTGCACGTCCAGAGTATCCAAATCGCCCGATCGAAAATTCAGCAGTTGATTGTCAGTATTTTCAATAATTTGCCAAACAATTTGCTGGATGTAGGGCTGAGCATTTCCCTCAGCATCTTTGCGCCAAAAATACGGATTTCGTTCCAAAACCACGCGCTGATTGGGAGTATAGCTTAGCATTCGGTACTGACCGTTACCGACAATTTTTTTCGGATCGGTATCTGTACCCCAAGTAGACAGGAATTGGGAGTTGCCACCTGCATCGGTATTGCTGACAGCTTCCTGTAAAATATGAGCTGGTAAAATTGGGATTCCTCCAGCATATCTAATAAAAGGAGCAAAGGGTTCTGCAACGGAAAATTCTACGCGGCGGCTGTCAATTTTTTTGAGTTTGGGGAATTGGCGACTCATGCCAACTCTCAGAGTATCTTTTAAACCGCTAGGGATTTTGTCATTGAAATAAATCTTTTCATAGCTGAAGATAATGTCATCTGTTGTCATGGGTTCGCCGTCAGACCATTTCAATCCCTCTCGCAGGGTGAAGACAATCTTTTTGCCATCTTTAGATACTTTCCAGGATTCTGCTAAACCTGGTTCTAGCTGCGATGTCAAGCCGTTTTCGTTAATCAATCCCTCGTACATATAGCCAAAAACGCTGTATGCAGACTGATTTAGCGGGTAGTTGAAGGTAGACGGGCCGCTGGGGGTGGGAACTACGAGTCTGTTGGTTAATTGCGATCGGGCGGGACGACAAGCAGACAGACTGATAGTGGCAATTAGAGCTAGCAAAATAGCCAACCAGCGGCGCTTTGAATGTAAAATAGAGAAATTTTTCATAATAATTTACTGTACCATCTACGTGCGATTATGACTGAGATTGTAGCCAACCTAGAAAATCTTTAGTGACCGAGAAATACTTGGTTATTCCTGCTTCTCGCAAAGCATCTTGAACCTCGGGAAGTTGGCGAAATTCTTTGATGTTCCCGCTTAGAAATGCTTTGGTTTCTGTGGGGTGCAAGCGGGCATGACTCAGGATACAGTGTAGAATCAAATTGTCTGTTGGATCTTTGGTAATGAGAGTTTTGTTTAAACTTGCTTGAATAATATTAGCTGTTAAATCAATCATCTCAGCATTTTGAGACAACTGCTCAATAGATTCGCGCAGACGCAAATTTATATCCTCTAGTCGTCTTTCATAGTCGATTTTAGACTGACCTAAGTTGAAAAATAGAGACCGGGCATGGTGTGATGTCAAATCTCGGTTAGCCTCACTGATTTGATTTTTAAGTTGCTGTTTAAAATAGTTGTGTCGCTTCACTTCGTCCTCTAAAGCAGAGAAAGATTCCATGTAGCAAATACTCGGTATTGTCAACTCTACAGATGCTGGCGTTTGCATCAGCAACGTACTTGCTTGAGGGTCACGCCCTGTGGCAATACTCATCAAGAAGTTTGTCTCTATATACAAAATTACCAAGTTGTACTCCTGATTTTGTTGTTCCACCAGCCAGCCTTTGTAACAAGCCAATTCTTGCTATCTGTTCTGATGCTGCTGGCATTTCCGATTTCCAATTATATGCTAAGTCTTCCAGCCATGATTCGATTAGACTCTCTAAGTAACGCTCAGATATCCATTTTGTACCAAATTCAGGCTCATAAGAATGAAGTATCTTAGCAGTGTTTAGAGTGCAAACAGGCTTAGATAAATTTTCTCCGTTCCATTTGAAAATCAGAATTTCTTCGGTGTCAACGAACATGGCATAGGGAATTATGGTGCGCTGCTCGGATATCTTAGCTAACACAGCTTTCATCCAAGATATCATGTAGTCAGCAATCCTCTGCTTTGCTGCTGGTTCTTGAGCTTGAATAATTTTGACCTCAATTAGCACGACTACCCGATCGTCCTTATCGAGAGCGATGATGTCAACGTCGATCGGTGTTGTAATTTCCAAGTTTTCGGCTAGCATAGATTTGACTCCTAAATGGGTTGAAAATCCTTAGAATCTGACAACTATTTTAGCATCAACAAAACTACAGCATAGGCTGCAATTCCTTCTTCTCTCCCCACGGGGCCTAACTTTTCGTTTGTAGTAGCTTTGATGCCGATTTGGTCTGGTTTTAGTTGTAGAACACCAGAAAGCCGATCGCGCATTTGCTCAATATGCGGTTTCAGCTTTGGACGTTCGGCCACCACCACCGAATCAATATTGCCGATTTCCCAGCCTTTATCTAATATTAACTGATTGACTTGTGCCAGCAATACGAGACTATCAGCACCTTTCCATTTCGGGTCAGTCGGCGGGAAATACAGGCCGATATCTCCCAAGCTGAGAGCTCCCAGCATCGCGTCCATAATCGCGTGGGTGAGCACGTCTGCGTCGCTGTGCCCTAATAAGCCTAATTCGTGGGGAATGTGTACGCCGCCGAGGATTAGGGGGCGTTCTGGAACTAAGCAGTGAATGTCGTAGCCGTTACCGATGCGGATGTTCATGTAAAATTGAGGTTTGGGAAGTATAGCAAAAAACAATTATTTCATATTTGTGAGGAGATAGCTGAAAAAGAATGGTCTTGATTTACGGACTTTGCGGTAATTGTAGCAAAGACATACAGATGTCGGTTGGTCAGTCTGTGTTCGACAAAAAACTTGTCTGGCATCTATCTTATAGCTGTCCTTATTGCTCTGAGGCAATCGAGTTAGATAATACTGATGCTATGCCTAACGAAATGAGAAAAGAGATTTTAGCAAAAGAAGGGACTTGGAACTTGATTGTATTGGAAAAAGAACAACGTGCAACAGTTGTAATAAAAATTCTGCGTGAGGCTATGTCGTTGTCCTTAGCTGAAGCTATGAAGCTAAAAAAGAAGATGCCTGGTTCTGTTTTTATCGGAACTAAATCTGAGACAGATCGACTAAAACAGCTTTTAGCTGCTGAAGCTTTGAAAGCTGAGATCGGCAGAAGTGTTACAACAATCGGCGTTGTCGATCGAATTGGGCTATGAGTTGGCCCGATAAATCATATGAGATAACTTCTTCTTTCTCCCTTCTCCTATTCTCCCCTTTCCTCCAACCACCGATCGTACAAATCCAGCCGCCTTTGGCGAGTTCTTTCAATTTGCTGTTCCCTGCGCCAGCGAGCAATTTCTGCGTGATTGCCAGACAGCAATACATCGGGAACCTTCAATCCCCGGAAATCGGCCGGTCGAGTGTACTGCGGATAATCCAAAAGTCCGTCTTCAAAACTCTCAAACTTCAGCGAATCTTCCTTTGCTACAGTTCCCCGCAGCAATCGCAAAACCCCATTTATCAAAGCCAAAGCCGGAATTTCGCCCCCGGTGAGCACAAAATCGCCTAGAGACACTTCGCGAGTTACCAAATGCAGGACTCGATCGTCCACACCTTCATAGTGCCCGCAAATCAACACTAACTGATCGCGCCCGGTGGCGAACTCCCGAAACATCGGCTGCTGCATCGGTTCGCCCTGCGGAGTCAGCAAAATCACCTCCCGCCTCGGTAACACAGGTAGCGACTCCACCGCCGCAAAAATCGGTTCCGGCTTCATCAGCATCCCCACTCCGCCCCCGTAAGGCTCATCATCCACTCGCTGGTGCTTGTCTGTGGTAAAATCGCGGGGATTGACAAAATTCACCTCAGCAATCTTTTTAGCTAAGGCTTTGCCCATCAGTCCCGATGCTAGGGGAGCGAGAAAAAATTCTGGAAATAGAGTTACAACGTCAAATCGCAAAATAATTGGAATTTATTGATACATCTCCTCTAGTTTGACCCTTAGAGGGATATCCGTTTTCAGTAATTGCATTATTATTTATAATTTCTTATAATTTGTGAGAACTTTTGCAAGTTAAATCCTCTTCCTTTGTCTGGTGTCCGGTTTTGTTGTACAAAAATAATCAGTTCTCAGGACAGCGGATCGAGTAAACTCGCCCCCAAACTGCCCGATCGCGCGTGAGGCGATTCTGGCTCGGGATAGTTACGGCGCCCGCACATCACTGCTACAAAAAAATATTTACTCTTAAAAAGCCCAATTCTACCCACAACCACAGCAAAATTGAATTTCACATCCACCAGAGGAAGACACACCATGCAGCAGTTGACATCTCCAGCCCTCGAACAAAATCTTCCCCAGCGCATCAAAACCTCGATTATGGTCATCGGAGGAGCCGAAGACAAAGTTCACGGGCGAGAGATTCTGAATACCTTTTTTTGCCGTGCTGGGGGTACAAACGCTCGGCTGGCGATCGTTCCTTGCGCTTCGCGAGACCCCGAAGGAACGAGCAACCGCTACCGCACTATATTTGACGAAATGGGCGTTAGTGCTGTCAAAGTAGTGGACATCCGCGAACGCCAACAAGCCGAAAATCCCGTCTGGAAAGATTATTTAGAAGACTGTACGGGCGTATTCATCACAGGTGGCGACCAACTGCGGCTCTGCGGGCTACTGGCGGACACCCCGCTGATGGAGAAAATTCGCAAAGAAGCTCAAGAAGGCAAGATTACCCTCGCCGGCACCAGCGCGGGTGCTGCGGTGATGGGATATCACATGATTGCAGGTGGGGGAAGCGGCGCGTCGCCGAATCGTTCCTTAGTAGATATGGCAAACGGACTTAACATTATTCCAGAGATTATCGTCGATCAGCATTTTCACAACCGAAACCGCATGGCTCGCTTGCTGTCGGCTGTGGCTTGCTATCCCGATCGCCTCGCTATTGGTATTGACGAAGATACCTGCGCCTTGTTTGAGGGAGACGATACTATGAAAGTTCTCGGTAAAGGCACTGTGACTATTGTTGATTCTCGGGAAAACTTTTATACCAACGAGTCTCAAGTAGGAGCGACAGAACCCTTAAGTCTGTTCAATATGCGCTTGCACGTTCTGTGCCACGGAGATTGCTACAATATGCCCCTAGGCAAACCGATGGCATCGGCAGCTTGTTCGGAGTCTGGCTGGCCTTCGGAATGTCGCACAGCTAACTAATGCAGAATATTAGAGTCATTGATTCGGGAAAAATTAGGTGGCATTCCGGTCAAATAATGGATGCAACAATACAATAGATTAGCCGTGCATCCACGGACTGACCCCAGAAGGCAGAATCAACAAAATAATTCTACCTTCTGCGTTCTAGTTTCTGCCGAACCTTGACTTTTACTTGTTTTGAGCCGATCGTTCGGGCATGAATTCTCAAAGCTGACGGGCCCAAAAACGGGTATCGCGCCCGCGACGCTATGAGTGTGGAGAACCCCAGATTTTAGACTTTTGTTTGAACTCCCAGACGATCGATCTGTGGAGTAAATCTAAAATCTAAAATCTAAAATCTCCAATTGATACTCCCGCTAATAACTGGAAATTCAGTGCCAAACTGTTCGCAGCGAACAGTCGATCGTCCAATCAAGCTCCAAATTGAATAAATGCTCCAATTACCTATAAGATTTCGCGCCCCATACCCCTATAACTGCGATGAAAATACTTAAAATCCAGACCTTACGCGGCCCCAACTACTGGAGCATCCGACGCCACAAACTCGTACTCATGCGTCTGGATTTAGAGGAGTTGGCAGATAAAACCACATCTGAAATTCCAGGCTTCTACGAAGGCTTGACCGCAGCACTTCCGAGTTTGGACGACCATCACTGTTCTCCCGGCCATCGGGGAGGCTTCCTGCAACGGGTCAGAGAAGGCACAATGATGGGACACGTAATCGAACACGTAGCCCTAGAACTTCAGGAAATGGCAGGAATGCCCGCCGGATTCGGTCGCACCCGCGAGACTGCCACACCAGGGATTTACCAAGTAGTAATCGAGTATCAAAACGAACAAGCAGGTCGCTATGCAGCCAGGGCGGGGGTGCGGATGTGCCAGAGCATTGCCGATACAGGCTCTTATTCTGCGGCGGAATTAGCGCAAGATTTGAAAGACCTCAGAGAGTTTGCTTTGTCTGCAGCCCTCGGGCCGAGTACCGAAACCCTGATCAAGGAAGCAGAAGCGCGCGGGATTCCCTGGCTGCCCTTGGGCGCCCGGTTTATGATTCAACTAGGCTACGGAGTTCATCAAAAGCGGATTCAGGCAACTCTGACCAACCGCACGGGAGTTTTGGGGGTAGAACTAGCCTGCGACAAGGAAGGTACCAAAAATATTCTGGGCGCTGCCGGCGTGCCGGTGCCGAGAGGGACAGTGATTCATTATTTGGACGAACTGCAGGGGGCGATCGAAGATGTGGGCGGTTTTCCGATCGTCCTCAAACCTCTAGACGGCAACCACGGCCGCGGGATCACAATCGACATCAACTCCTGGGAAGTAGCAGAAGAAGCCTACGACTTAGCCAGCGCCGCCTCAAAAACAAAAAGCATCATTGTCGAGCGCTACTACACCGGCCGCGACCACAGAGTGTTAGTAGTCAACGGACAAGTCGTAGCAGTCGCAGAACGAGTCCCCGCTAACGTTGTGGGTAACGGCAGGGATACAGTAGAACAGCTCGTTGCAGAAGTAAACCGCGATCCGCAGCGGGGAGACGGACACGACAACGTACTCACCCGGATCACGATCGACAAATTGACTCTCGATTTGCTGCAAAAACAAGGCTACGCGATGGACTCGGTAGTGCCGGCGGGCGAAAGAGTATTTTTGCGCGCCACAGCAAATTTGAGTACCGGTGGCATTGCAGTCGATCGCACCGACGAAATTCACCCGGAAAACGTCTGGCTGTTTTCCAGAGTGGCCAAAATCATCGGTTTGGACATCGCCGGCATTGACGTAGTAACAGACGATATTTCTGTGCCCCTGCGCGATACGAACGGCGTGATCGTCGAAGTCAACGCAGCACCGGGTTTCAGAATGCACGTCGCCCCGAGTCAGGGTTTGCCCCGCAACGTTGCCGGCGCAGTCTTCGATATGCTTTTCCCCTCGCCTCAACACAGCCGGGTGCCGATTTTAGCCGTGACTGGAACCAACGGCAAAACTACAACAACTCGCCTGCTGGCCCACATTCTCAAGCAGACTGGTCAAATTACCGGCTACACGACTACCGACGGCACTTACATCGGCGATTATTTGGTTGAAAGCGGAGATAATACCGGGCCGCAAAGCGCTCACTTGATTTTGTCCGATCCGACGGTGGAAGTGGCGGTGCTGGAAACGGCTAGAGGTGGAATTTTGCGATCGGGCTTGGGCTTCAATCAGTGCGATGTCGGCGTAGTTTTGAACGTCGCAGCCGATCATTTGGGAATCGGCGACATCGACACCGTGGAACAACTAGCCAAACTCAAGGGTGTCCTCGTCGAGTCGGTAATGCCCAAAGGCTATGCAGTTTTAAATGCAGACGATCCGCTAGTAGCACAAATGGCACCGCGTGTCAAGGCTCAAATTGCATATTTTTCGATGAACCCGGAAAACGAACTGGTTGCCAAACATACCGCTGCGGGCGGGCTGGCGGCGATTTACGAAAATGGCTACTTGTCGATTTTAAAAGGCGATTGGACGCTGAGAATCGAGCAGGCTGTGAACGTGCCGCTGACGATGGGCGGGCGCGCGCCGTTTATGATTGCTAATGCTTTAGCAGCTTGTTTGGCGGCTTTTGCCCAAGGCTTGAAAATAGAAGATATTCGGGCAGCTTTGTCAAGCTTTCAGGCATCGGTAGGTCAAACTCCCGGACGGATGAACTTGTTTAATTTGGGCAGCTATCACGCTTTGCTGGACTACGCCCACAACCCCCACAGCTACCAAGCTTTGGGCAGTTTCGTGCAGAATTGGCCGGGAATGCGGATCGGGGTAGTTGGTGCGCCGGGGGACAGGCGAGATGAAGATTTTGTCACCTTGGGCAAACTTTCGGCCGAAATGTTCGATCGCATTATTGTCAAAGAAGATATTGACAGACGCGGGCGAGAACCGGGTGTGGTGGCCAAGTTAATTTGCCAAGGGATTGCAGACGGGATTTCTGCCCGCACGGGCGATCGGTCTAAAGTTCAATACGAGTTGATTCTCGACGAAACAACCGCTGTTAACAAAGCCCTAGACGAAGCGCCCGCTGGCAGTTTGGTGGTGATTTTACCGGAAGGTGTCACGAAAGCTTTGGGTTTAATTGAAGCCCGGAAACCGATTCAGGAATTGGCGGTAAATGCTGCTATGGTCGATCGCATTTCTGAATCGCAGAATAGTTTAAAACCAACCGTTGTGAATCAAGGCTAAAGTCTTAAGTCTCATTTCATTAATAGATTGGGTTTACAAGTTAAACCCAATCTATTTTTTGCAGTTCATACTATTTTTTATGATTTTTTTTGCATTGAACAAACGATAGACAAATTTATTAACTTACATCAACTTACTGACCAAGTTGCGGAAATACAATATTCATACAATGCTTTGTTAGAGTTCCGTTTCCTAATAATTTCAGAGTGAATATTTGAGTATCCAAGAAGGCGCATAGATTCAGAAAGTAACGCTTCTGTAGCAACCATATTGCCAAAAAAGGTTGAATTGCCAACAATGTAGTGTAGTTCCGCATCGTCTGCCAAAATAGATCTAAGAGAACTCAAATGTAAGTGCATATCATGAAAGTATTTTAGGACGTAAGTTGCCAAAAGATGTGCATTTTTCCCACCAGACATTCTTATATTTTCGACAGTTGAGAATATTTGCTTCGGTAGGCTTTTTTCCTGTATTTGCCAGGAGTTGAGACGGCTAGTTGCAATGCCCCATGTTCCACCAATGGCTAACCAATCCATCTCACCGGCTTCTTTTGCTTCGTTTAAAAATTTTGTCCAGTACATATATGGACGAAGTTCACGAATATAGCTGATCCGATTTGGGTAAGGTGGGGAAGTTATCACTTTATCAACTTTGAGATTACCTAAACCAGCTATGTTACGAGCATCTACTTTCAATACCTTAGCAGTACCAATAATAGTATTCTCAGCAGAGTTCGATATAAATTTTATAATTTCAAAAAAAATCTCTTCTATGCCTTCAATTGCATGAGAAATAACTGTGTCATTAAATGACATAGAAATATGATTAAAAGCTGCTGATGAAGTTTCAATTATTAAACGACAGAACGCAATCCAAACGATATCATAACCCTCGTTCTCTTCAGGTTCTCCGAATTGGTTTACTAAAGCGATTCGCAATGATGCAAGAAGTTTTAGCGTGTAACTAGACCACCAACGTTCAATGTTAAATATTGGTGGCGTCCAATTGTCTTGAGATATTAAACTTCTATATTCCTCTAAAGCTAGTTGTACCTTGTTCAAAATATCTATTAAGCAGTCTTCATCATAGTTTCTGTATTTAGCGTTCCCAAACCAAATAAGAAACGGGTTGATATCAAACGCGAATGCTTGGTTTCCTTGTTGAGCAGCAACAAGTCCTGTTGTAGCTGTACCAGAGAAAGGGTCAAGAATAATCGACTCTCTCTCAACAAAAGCCAAAAGCTTTTCCACAAGTTTCACACCATAGGCCGGAGTAAGTCGAAGCCACCCATGCCGCCCAAGATTGCGATTAGCTTTGAAAGTATAGTCAGATCTTTGTTGAATAGTATATGACATCAGTCTGCACTTAGTAAAACTGCCAATGTTGTGTAAATCTCGCTTTTGATTTCCTCAGAGTTTCGGCGAAAAAAAGCTGCTAAATCATAGCCTAAAATTTCCTGGCAAAAAACAAACAGCGAACTTTGATTGCTACCTGATGTTGTGCCAATCAGCATTCCTCCACGGCTGTTTCGATAGCGTAGTAGTAAATCGACATCAATCTGAGAAGAAAAAATTGCAAAGACTGGCAGGTAGCCGTTTGCCCAAGCAACAGCAATATTATCTATGTCACCATTTTGTCTCTTGCTGTCTTTACTTTTGTATCCCTGCCGAACTTCAAATACGGCTCCATTTGCTGGGGCAGGAACATTAAGAAAACTGCTGTAGTCCGCTATCCACTGAATAACTCTTCCTCTAACCTCAAGATTTTTAATTTCGCTCAGTTCTAGCCTCGCATCCAACGACAAAGTTTTGTCCTTGTCGTTTTTGGTCTTCGTAACGTAAGACCACATGGCATATTTGGGATCTTCGTATCCTGCTCGATCAATTATTATCTGTCTGAATAAATTTTCACAACCTTTCCCAATTTGTCGATAAACCGAGGTCATGCCACCAGCGGCTTTGTGAGCAGCGTACATCAAATCTGAATCAAGACCAATCCATGAGTAAAAAGGATCGGCTCCGTAGATTAATAAGAACCGCGCCAGATCCAATCCTTCCTCTCTATTGCCTAACCCGAATTTGGGCTTGTACCGTCTGCAAAGTTTTACGGGGTCTAGGAATCTTTTGAGGTATAGGTTCTCTTCTGTCACGATTACTTGGCAATTAGTGGATAATATCTTTATGTTTGATATTATACTACTTTGATCACTTTTTTCAACCCTTAACTACCGCCCACTGAGTCACCGGTGCAAGCGGTTTCCAACCCTGAAAAGAACCGATCGCCCCAACACGCTGAATTCCAATCCTAATTAGTTCGCCGCCGTGCAAAGAATGCCATTGCAGCACCGTAAGTTCACTCTCAATTGTCACCGCATTTACCACCAAACGGCCGCCTTCATTTAAAGCATTCCAACAAGTTTCCAGCAAAGCCTCAACAGTGACACCGCCGCCGATGAAAATAGCACTTGGTTTCGGCAAATTTGCCAAAGCTGCCGGTGCGTCTCCCGCCACGATTTTGAGTTCGGGAACACCCAAATTAGAGGCATTTTCAGCAATGTATTCTAGTCTAGTTGGATGACGTTCGATCGCGATCGCCCGACAGCCCCGATGACTCCGCATCCACTCAATCGCGATCGAGCCGCAGCCCGCCCCCACATCCCAAAGCAACTCCCCCGGAATCGGCGCTAACGCAGACAGAGTAACCGCTCGAACCTCCCGTTTAGTCAACTGTCCGTCGTGGCGATACGCAGCATCCGGTAAACCCGAAGTGCGGGGAAGGATAAGAGTTTGTCGATCGGCTGCAACTGCAATGGCGATCGCATTCAAATCCGCCAAATCCGCCACATTCCAAGCCGCTGCAACCCCCTCGATCCGCCGTTCCGCCTCCGACCCCATCCGCTCGAACACAGTCATCAAACTGCTGCCAAACCCCCGCTCAGTCAACAAATCGGCGACCTTTCCCGGCGTGTGTCGATCGGCACTCAACACCAGCAAGCGCGCGCCGGGGGACAAAGCAAGGGCGATCGAGGCGATCGGGCGATTTGTTAAACTAAAAGTCTCAACATCTGCCAGAGCCCAACCCAAACGCGCGCAAATCAAGCTGAAAGCCGATGCTGCGGGAATCACAATCATTTCCGAAATCGGAATTTGGCGCGACAGCGTGACACCAATCCCGTGACACATCGGATCGCCGCTTGCTAACACGCAGACAGATTCTCCGCGCCTGCGGATAATATCGTCAATGGTTGTTTGTAGGGGTGAAGCCCAAACTAATTTTTCGCGGGTGTCGTCGGTTGGTAGCATTGCGAGGTGGCGCGCGCCCCCGACAACGATTTTAGATCGATCGAATAACGATCGGGCGATCGAGCTCAATCCCGAAAGTCCATCTTCGCCAATTCCCACCACCGAAAGCCATTTGTGCATTGCGCCAAGGTAATTACGATTTATCAATTTTCAACAATAATATGAGATTAAATTTACAGTATTTATTGGATAATTTTTTGATAAAAAGGTCAACCGCAGATGTCAAGCCGATCAACAGGGATGCACGCAGATGAAAAATTTAAAAAAATCTATTGTGGCTGTGCTAGAGAACTGCACTTGCACTGTTTTTAGGATTGATAAATCTGGGCCGGCGAGTCATTATTTTAACTCACTCTTGGGTGCATTTTAACCAGATAAATTTGTTTCTTTAGCGAATCTACCGTCTGCAACCTTTATATTTTTGGTAAAAAAGCCGGTTTCTCGCTATTCCTCTGAAAACTATACAAAATTAGCGGGCATTTGTTAAGAAAATTGAGAATTTAAGCGGCGGGCGATCGACTTGTGATACATTTCTTAAACCTGAAAGCGGGAAAGTCCGGTGCAATTCCGGCGCTGTGCCGCAACTGTGAAAGTCAGAATGCCGATTTCAGGAAATTTACCTTACATTCCCTGCGTCGCACGGGGAGGAGATTATTTGTTAGTTTTGACTGATTTACCAACTTGTCCCGGCCTATTTTACGGTTCCCGCGCCCGCGACGGAGTTTTATCGAGGATGCGAATTCCGGGGGGAATTTTAAGCGTACAGCAATGTAGGTCGATCGCCAATTTAGTCGATCGCTACAGTACCGGCTGTTTGCAAATCACAAATCGGGCAAATTTGCAAATCCGAGAATTGCACTCAGAAATTCCCCCAGAAGTTTGGCAAGATTTGCAGGAATTGGGATTAGCGTCTCGCCGCGTTGAAGTTGACCCGATTCGCAATATGATGGCAAGCCCGACAGCAGGAATCGACCGACAGCAGTTACTCGATACTCGCCCTTTAGTGAAAGCTTGGGACGATTACCTGCAAACACATCCCGAATTAGCAGAACTTTCGGCTAAATTTAGCATTGGTTTTGATGGCGGAGAATTAGTTTCAATCCGCAATTTACGGAACGATATTTTATTAGTAGCAGAAAAAAGTTCGACCAATTTTGAAATAGTTTTTCGCCTGTATTTGAACAGCCATACAGAAATTATTATCGAACAATCGCAAACTATTTTAGTATTAGCAGCCCTCGCTAATATCTATCTGGAATACACCAAAAATCGACCGCGAATTGATGGCAAAAAACCGCGCTTGCGGCACTTGCTAGCCGATTGGGGCGTTGAAAATTATCTCGAAAAAGTAGAGACAAAATTGCCGTTTCCCTTGGGGCGAAGCGCGATCGAACTTTCAGAAAAGGCGATCGAACCCAACGCCAATCTCGGCATCCACCGTCAGCAACAGTCAGATTTCTCCTACATCGGCATTGCCCTGCCTCTAGGCAAGCTAGAATCAAAGCAACTGCGGAATTTGGCAAACTTAGCCCAAAATCTCGCCAACGGCACTCTGAGGCTTACACCGTGGCAAAATCTGCTGATTTCCGACATCCCCAATTCCCAAGTTTTTGAGGTCAAACAGCAAATCGCCGATTTAGGATTGCACTCATCCGCAACTAATCTAGATTCCTGCTTAGTTGCTTGCGCCGGTAGCAGCGGCTGCGCGTCGGCGGCGACAGATACTCAAAGTCACGCCCTAACAATGGCCAAGGATTTAGCGCAAAAACTGACGATCGACCGATCGATCAATATCCATTTCAGCGGCTGCGAAAAATCCTGCGCCCAACACCAGCCAATGGACATCACCCTAATAGGAATTCAGATACAGCAGGAAAACCAGACAATCGCAGGTTACAACATTTATGTAGGTAAAAAAGACCAGCCCTTTGGACGGCAAATCTTCCCCGCCGTGACTGTAGCCGAAATGCCCCGCGCGATCGAGCAAATGCTGCGCGCCTACCAGCAATTTCGAGAACCGGGCGAGTCATTTGGCGAATTTTGCGATCGATGGGCGATCGACAAATTGCAGGAGTTTCTTATCCCCAAAAATTAGAATTAAAACACAAAATATCCATTAAAACCGAAAAATTGTAATCCTTTCCCCTTCTCTTTCTTACTTCGCGCCCTTTGCGCCTTCGCGGTTCATTTAAAAAACCTATTTCACCAATCAAACAAACTACCCATAATAACAATTTCAAATAAAGTTAAGTACAGTCTTTTAATGCCCAATGCCCTGTTTGGCCAATGCCCTGTTTGGCCAATGCCCAATTCCCAATTCCCAATTATTTAAATGATTGACTACATCCGAGACGGAACAGAAATCTACACAAAATCCTTCGCCACAATCCGCGCCGAAGCAGACTTGTCAAAATTGCCGCCAGACTTAGAATCCGTCGCCGTGCGACTAATTCACAGTTGCGGCATGACAGATATTGTTACAGACTTAGCAGCTTCCCCCAGTGCCGCCACCCACGGACGTCAAGCCCTCGCAGCAGGCGCGCCGATTTTGTGCGATGCGCGGATGGTAGCCGAAGGCATCACCCGCAAGCGGCTTCCCGCTAACAATCAGGTGATTTGCACCCTCTGGCATCCCGATGTCCCGGAGTTGGCGCGCCAAATCGAAAATACTCGATCGGCTGCGGCACTGGATTTGTGGCTAGATAACTTAGGTGGTGCGGTGGTGGCAATTGGCAATGCCCCGACTGCTTTGTTCCGACTGCTGGAAATGCTGGATGCTGGAGCCCCCAAACCTGCCTTGATTCTCGGTTTTCCGGTAGGATTTGTGGGGGCGGTCGAATCTAAAGCCGAACTCGCAGCCAACAGTCGGGGAGTGCCATTTATCGCGCTGCAGGGGCGGCGCGGTGGCAGTGCAATGGCAACGGCGGCCGTGAATGCTTTAGCTAAAGAGGACGAATTATGACTGAGACTGCTGGTAAATTGTACGGATTGGGCATCGGCCCTGGCGATCCTGAATTGATTACTTTGAAAGCTTATCGGATTTTGCAATCGGTGCCGGTCATTGCATATCCGGCGATGGAAAATGGTAAGGTGCTGGCGCGGGCGATCGTCGCAGATTATTTGCGTCCAGAACAAATTGAGATTCCGATGCCGTTGCCTTTTAGTCCGACGCGATCGTCGCAACCTTATTATGATGTTGCTGCCGAGAAAATTGCCACCCACCTCACTGAGGGCCGGGATGTGGCGGTTTTGTGCGAGGGTGAGCCTTTTCTCTACGGCTCGTTTATGTATTTGTTCAACCGTTTGTCGGGAAAGTTTACTACCGAAGTTGTGCCGGGAATTTCTTCGACTATGGCGAGTGCGAGTGCGCTGGGAGTACCGTTAACTTATCGTAACGATGTGTTAAGTATTATGCCTGCGACGCTGGATGCGGAGATTTTGCGCGATCGGCTGGCGCTGGTTGATGCTGCTGTGATTATTAAGCTGGGGAGGCACTTTGCGAAAGTCCGGGAGGTGCTGATTGAGTTGGGACAGTTCGATCGCGCACTATATATAGAACGCGCAACTATGCCAAATCAGCGAATTAAGGCGATCGCCGATGTCGATCCGGCTGAGGTTCCCTACTGGGCGCTGGTGATGATACCCAGCCAACAAAAGTCTGTATCTTAATATTTCCATGCCTGAAGGCGACAAGCTTCCAGGCTTTTCCTGTTTTTTTGTGGATTCTTGCCCATTTACCCCATTTTCTTCAAATTAATAAGTTAAAATTATAAATTTCATAAGTTTAACTGTCGTTACAGACCTTTACAAAGCTGAGAATATGCTTTATATTTATTTACATGGCGGAACAAAAAGCCGTCACGAACATTGAAAACCAAATAACGCAATCATAAATACATGACAGCCACCTTAC
>NZ_JAUBTX010000104.1:0-2306 GCF_036705185.1 Microcoleus sp. B4-D4
TTAGGTCTTTCTATCAGTCACGATGTTGTCGTCCAGCAACATCGCGGAGAACTAAAAGTCGAAACAGAAGTAGGAAAATACACAGAGTTTATCATCACATTGCCGAAAAAAATAGCAGAAATTAAGGAGTTAAGAAATTGAAAGTAATGGTTGTAGACGAGCAAGATATTCAGTTATTGTTCAAGAATTCGGGTAAGAATAAGTGTTAAAGATAATGGACCGAGGATATCGAGGCAAGTTAAGGGGAATTAAACAAAAAATCAGGGTAAAGCCTGGCAAAATCTAGATCGCGATCGCATTTACCTAATTTCTTTGTAATACCGGAAGTCCCCCAAAACCGAACGACTTAATCGGGTGAGAGCAAGTCCCGGCGAAAACACATCATCATTCAAGGGAACCTATGGCGATTATTTTTCAGAAATAGCTAGAAACTTGGGTTACGATAATGACAACCAGCGATCCGCTGGTCATAAAAGCTAGCAAAAATACTTAACAGAAATAAAGTTGAACTCTATAAAGCGGAACATCGGGGTGGCGACAGCAAAATCCAAAAAATAATAGGTAAAACTGATGGCGATCGGCATCCGACACCAGCCGGAAAACGGCTACAACTCAGAACCTGCTCAGCCTTCCCCAAGAGAAAATCTCAATAGGCGATCGCTCATGCGCCTCCAGCCAACCCTAACGACCCTGGAAACCTGGGGGTTCGGCCTTACGGGTCATCTGCTATGGATTAGCGCTGCACCGGCCATACACGCCGCTCTTGGCCCTCAAGCTATTTTCGTCTGGTTGCCAGCAACAATTGTGGCCATGCTGCTGAACTTTCAGATGCAAAGCTTGGGCAGGCAGTGGCCAGAGATGTCAGGAGGAACGCCCAACTACACCGCGCGGCTGCTGAAAAACTATCCCTGGTTGGCTAGGTATGGGGCGATTGGATACTTTTTTAGTTGGTTAGCGGTGACAACGATCAACGCCCTGATCGTCACAGCCCTGATCGAAGCCAACCTCAAACCATTAGGGATTTCATGTCCTGATTTAGTTCTGAAAATTGGCTTTACGGCGATCGCCTTTATTGTGGCGTTTAGTGGCACCCGCGCCTTAAGTATCCTGCATTTATGTTTCGTTCTACCCGCAGCCGGATTCCTGTTTGTTTTTTGCACTCAAGGCATCGGCTGGTTAGCACTATCCCCAGATAGCCCTGGCTTTTTCCCCAGCAGTTGGCCTAGCTTTTCCTTTGTTGAATGGGCAAAATGGTACTTTTTCGCCGTCTACGCTGCTTACGCCTGTGAAAGTGCTGCCTCGTTTGTCGCTGATAGCAAACGACCCGGGGAGACTTTGCGGTTTCTGAGCTTTGCGGCTTGGTTGATTCCTATTGCCTATCTTGGTGGTTCCTGGGTACTGATGCGCTTGGCAACAGAACCTGGATTAAAAGACGACACATTCTTAAACCTATTAGCCGCAGCTAAACTCTTCTGGGGGCCGGGGGCATCATTTATGGTGACGCTTTTGATCGTCGCTGGCTGCCTACTAAGTTCTGCCACGGCGGTTTCCAACTCTCCTCGCGTTTTGTACCAACTTGCCTTGGACGGACACCTCTCGCCAGTATTCGCTGTTGTGTCCCCAAGGGGCGTCCTCGGCCCAGCCCTTGTGCTGACGTTCTTGCTCAGTCTGATCTGTCTAGCTTGGGGAGATATAGCGCGTTTAGTAATGGTGTCCGCTACTGCCTTCGTGACCGCCTTTATGACAGTCCATTTAGGGCTATGGCTGCGTCGGGATAGGCCAGAAGTGCTATGGCCTTGGTGGTCTCTAGGCTTTTTCCTGGTGGAAACAGTTGTCCTGATCGTTGGGGGCTTGGCTTGGAACTGGCAAGACCTGCTGATTGGACTGCTTTTGCCCATCGCTATTTTGGCAGTGGATGCTGCGATACGTCGCATTGCATTTCCCCCTTTCCATCCTGCGTGGTGGATTAAGCTTTATCGGGGTCAGTCCTACAGGATAACCAAGGATTTTGTAGCGCTTCAGGTAGGCATCCTGATCTTTTTGATCTGTAGCACTGCCGCGATCGCCTGGGTGATTAGAGCCATGTTAGACGGACTTCCAGGCGATGCTTCCAATAATCTTTTGATTGTTCTGGTAATAACCGTAGGCTTTGTCGGAGTGGCCGTTGCCACCTGGACGAGTTTACCCCAAGTCGTCTCAATGGATGAAGCACGAGAGGGAGCAGAACAACTATTTACCATTGCCCTAGATGCGATCGTAGTGCTCGATGAAAATGGTGTAATTCGTCAGACTAATCCCGCTGCTGA
>NZ_JAUBTX010000064.1:0-1091 GCF_036705185.1 Microcoleus sp. B4-D4
AACTTATATTGCCGAGGCGCTCTCAAATTCACTCATCTTTCTAAATGCTGTTTTCTGACTTTTTCAGCAAGCCCTAAATAATAACTCCCCCGCCCAATCCCCCGCCACCCGATATGGACGAACAACGACTCCAAGCTTATCTCAATCTGATTCAATCGCTACTGAATTGCTCCAGCGGGGAAGAAAACCAAATTTTGCAGGCAAACTCCGAGTTAGTTGATGCGGGGTTGGTGCAGGTAATGCAACTTGTGGCAGAAAATCAACGCGAGGAAGGCAATGAGAATGCAGCAAATTTTTTAACCAATTTGGCGAATCAACTCGCTGAATGGTTGAAAAAGTCCTCGGCTAATTCTCAGTTACGATTTTTGATGCAACTGTTGCAGGCAACGCAAGATAGCGACGGCGATCCTAATGTAATTTATCCTCTGATGCGGGATAACATTAACCTAATTAATGATAATTTGGCTGCGATTTTCCAAGATTGGGCTTGGGGAAATTTGCCAAACTTAGATAGCCAAGAAGGTCGCTTTTCTTTAATGGTAGTTGTTGGCACTTTTAGCGATTCAATAGCGCAATTTACTTTAGGGAGCAGGGCGAGTAATTTGGAAGTTGCCATCGCAGGTTATGAACTTGCCCTGACTGTTTTTACCCATCAAGAATATGCTGAAATATGGGCAGGGATTCAAAATAGTTTGGCGAATGCATACCGCGACAGAATCAGAGGCGAAAAAGCGGATAATCTGGAAATGGCTATTTCTGCTTATCAAGCAGTTTTGTCAGTTTTCACCCGCGAGGCATTTCCTCAAGATTGGGCAATGATTCAAAATAATTTGGCGGCTGCCTACATCAACAGAATCAGAGGCGAAAAAGCGGATAATCTAGAAATGGCGATTTCTGCCTGTCAAGCAGCTTTTTCAGTTTGCACCCGCGAGGCTTTTCCCCAAGAATGGGCAATGATTCAAAATACTTTAGGGATTGCCTACAGCGACAGAATCAGAGGCGAAAAAGCGGATAATTTAGAAATGGCGATTTCTGCTTTTCAAGCAGCTTTATCAGTTCGCACCCGCGAGGCATTTCCTCAAGATTGGGCT
>NZ_JAUBTX010000064.1:1191-33535 GCF_036705185.1 Microcoleus sp. B4-D4
GAGACTCAAAATAATTTGGCGGCTGCCTACATCAACAGAATCAGAGGCGAAAAAGCCGAGAATCTAGAAATGGCGATTTCTGTTTATCAAAAAGTTTTGTTAGTTCGTACCCTTGAGGTATTTCCTCAAGATTGGGCTGAGACTCAAAATAATTTGGCGGCTGCCTACATCAACAGAATCAGAGGCGAAAAAGCCGAGAATCTAGAAATGGCGATCGCCGGTTTTCAAGCAGCTTTGTCAGTTCGCACCTGCGAGGCATTTCCTCAACAATGGGCAAGAACTCAAAGTAATTTGGCGGGTGCCTACCACAACAGAATCAGAGGCGAAAAAGCGGATAATCTAGAAATGGCGATCGCCACTTCTCAGGCAGCATTATCAGTTTACACCCGCGAGGCATTTCCCATAAATCATGCTGGAACCTTATTTAATCTCGGACTTGCCTACCAGGATAATTCTCAACTCTCAGAAGCTTATAATACTTTTAATACCGCGATTGAGACAGTAGAATCAATGCGGAGTGAAATCATTATCGGCGGCGAAGCTGACAGACAAAAATTAGCTGAAGAATGGAATAAACTTTATGAGGTCATGGTAGAAGTTTGCCTAGAAATGGAAAACACCACCGCCGCCCTAGAATACATCGAACGCAGCAAAACCAGAAACCTAGTAGAATTGTTTCACAATGCCCGCAGCCTCCCGCAAAATGCACAGCGGATTAGTTTTCAGGAAATTCGCAGTCTTTTAGGTGAAGATGAGGCTATTTTGGAATGGTACATCACGTTTAACGGCTTTAAAGTTTTTATTATTACCCGCGATTCCACTCAACCCGATATCTGGCACTCTTCAGATCAAGACTTGGAAGCATTACACAAGTTTGTGGCGGAATATATTGTTTACTACATCTATCAACCTGACTACTGGAAAAAACAGCTAGAAACCCGCCTGGAAAAATTAGCTAAAATCTTGCACATCGATCAAATAATTTCTCACCTCCCGGAAAACTGCCTGCGATTGATATTAGTTCCCTTCCGATATTTGCACTTATTACCGCTTCACGCGTTAACCAGCCGAAGACTAAAGCAAAATACAGAAGAAACTGCAAGTTTCCTAGAACTTTTTCCAGGCGGCGTGAGATATACTCCCAGTTGTCAGCTATTACAATTATCTCAGCGGGTAAATCCGACTGGGGAAGAGTCATCACCCACAAGATTATTTGCCATTCAAAACCCGACAGAAGATTTAGACTTCACCGATATCGAAGTTGAAGCAATTGCCAAATCCTTTAATCCGGCGGAAGTTTTGATTCGGGAAAAGGCAAGTAAGACAGGATTGCAGCAACAGCTTGAAGCATTGCAGAATGCCGACATCGCCCACTTTTCCTGTCACGGCTTTTTCGACTTTTCCAATCCCCGAAAATCAGCTTTAATCTTAGCTGGGGCGAAAATTACCCCCGATAACGTTAACTCGGAGGAAAAAAGTTATATTCGTTCTCGCCGAGGCGAAACCTTCGACATCGCCGAATGTCTGACGCTGGAAGAAATCTTTGATTTGCGGCTGAATAAGTGCAGTTTAGTTACGCTTTCCGCCTGCGAAACTGGGTTAACGGATATTAAAGATAGCACTGATGAGTATATCGGATTGCCTAGCGGTTTTTTCTATGCCGGGGCGACGAGTGTGATTAGCACTTTGTGGGCTGTCAATGATGTATCTACGGCGATTTTGATGATAAAGTTTTATGAGATTTTATTGTCTGAAACTCGCCCGCCTGTGGCTATTGCTTTGCGGGAGTCTCAGTTGTGGCTAAAGGAGGCAACAGTGCAAGATTTGGTAGATTGGGTTGCAAGTTGTAAATTAATTTCAGATGAAAGGAAAGAGGAAATGCAAAATTCTATTGAATTTGGTCAAAGACCCGAAAACAAACGTTACCAATCTCCCCACTTCTGGGCGGCTTTTTGTGCGATTGGGCAATAGATTCGTCGGACAAACCATTAATTTTTGTATGAAACGGCATTGCCGTGTCTTTGCCATTTAACAATGCAATGTCCCGACCATTTAACTATTTCGTCACACCGCAATCAGGACACGGCAATGCCGTTTCCCTACCATTTAACAATGCAATTTCCCGATCATTTGACAATTTCGTCACACGGCAATCAGGACATGGCATTGCCGTGTCGTTTGCGAATATGGTAAAATGACAAAATCATAAATTACCAGACATAAATTAAGCCATGAAACCCGAAAAAATCATTAATTCATTTCTAGTAGTCTTGAAAACCAGTCCCAATTTATTTTCCGAAGCAGCCACAGAAGCATTAAAGACCCTTGAGAACGATATTGCGGCTGCCGAAAATGAATCAAATCAAGCAATTTCTAAAATACTCAGCAATTGGTGTATCGACTATCCCGAAATTACACAAGCATTGGAAGCCGTCGCCACCAGGGGCAAGGCTATCCCTAAAGCCAGTCAACCGCAAGGAGACGAAAATATTTCAGAAAATCACTTTCCCCGCCTATTCCCACGGCTGCTAGAATCTTTAGAAAATCGGATAAATTCTGAGAAGCCTGAAAATTAATGAGTGAAATTGAAAAAGTTTTAAATCCTAATGTCTACGCTTTTGCCTTTCACCTAATCGGCGACGCTAGCGGCAGAGATAATCCCCTCTGGAATTGGGGCGATGATTTTTTAGAAAGCTTTACATCCCAAAAACTCAAACCCAATCTCAAATTTTCCGAACAATCATCTAATTTCTCGGTTGATTTGTTGCGAGACATCAGCTTAAATTTTAATTCTCAAGTCAGCTACAATGAAACAAAATTAGAGGTCAGCGGATTTGCTCTTCCCATTAAAATAGGAGACAGCTATGCCCTCTGGTTGAATGTCGGTTTCCCTGATAGTTTTGTAGAGGAAGTTTCCCCGCAATGGCTGAGTACATTTAACCCCGAAAATTTATTAGGAATCGTTACCGGGGAAGAGTTTCTAGGTGAAACAATTCTAATTACTGCTAAATTAACCCCGCAACCACAATCACCAAGTCTCGAAACCCTCAAATCTTTAGCTGACAAATGCTGTAATGCTTTACTTCCCGAAAAATATCGCCCTCCTTTTAACCGCGCTGGCGAGTTATTTGGGAGCCAGATTTTTGAGTACGGTTTAATCAAGCAAACTGCTAATTATCGGCACTTGCTTGTCTGGTTTCCCAACAGCGAAGCATCCGAAGATAAGCTTGGTACTTACCAGCGGGAAATACTAGATTTGTTTTACTACCGCAATAAAATCATTAAAGCCTTTCACAACAGCAGGCAAATTCACCGCATACTGTTTGATTTTTACGGACAAGTGGAGGATAACGTTAATAGGTTGCAGCAGCGAATAGATGAACTAGACAGCGCCTTGACTACCGAAAATTTACAGGAATTTAAGGACGAGCTGAAAAAGCTACTGAAAACAGCACTGACTTACACTCAAGGGCTGACAAAATTAGAAGATTACGGCAATACAATTGCGATCAACCTTAACAATTACAATGAGAAATTAGACCAAATCTATGCTAAAGTAGAAAACGATGAAAAAAAACTATCTATATTAAATCAGTTCAGTAGAAAAACTGCTCCATATATGCGATCGCAAATAGCAGGCGACTTAGGATATTTCCGACACGGCACAGGCTTAATCGAACAGGCGATCGCCTCAATCCGAGGGATAGTAGAAATAGAACAAGCCCGGAGCGATCGCGCCAACCAAATCGAACTCCGCAAGAGCGAATTAGCAGAGAAAAGCCGAGACGATCGACTAGAAAGCACTGTACAGGCGATCGGCGTCGGTTTAGCAGCCGGAGGAATTGCAGCATCAAGCGGCACAGACAAACTCTTCCAGACGCTGCAACAAAACCACGTCCCCGCACCTTTAATCCTGTGGCATCCCTTTGTATTTTCCTTTGTTTTGAGTTGCGCGATCGCCTTTGGATCGGCTGCGATCGTCTGGTGGCGCACTCGACCAAAGAATTAGCCATTAACCATTAGTCCGCTTGGAGTGGACTTCGTTTGTGTGCCCCTAAACTCAGCAATTTCAATCGCCCATTCCTACAAAAAAATCCGACACCGACAACTCATAAAAAATTGTCGGTGTCGGGCGCAAATTCAACAAATTACCAGCAAAAGTTTAGGATTTTTTGCCTAAAATTTGTTCTTTCAAGGCTTGAATTTCTTGGCCTAATTGTTGTCGGTTGGAAGAGCGCAACAAATAGCGGTAGACAAACCATGCGGTGTATCCGATACCGATTAGCTCAAATGTGGGTGCTAGCAGGGGGATGTCATTGAGTTCGTCTACTATGCCCAAAAGCACTTTCAAAGAAACAATCGAGGCTAAAATTACACCGACAACTGTCAGGGGGCTTTTGTACTGCTCGTAAAAGCTACCGATGTAAGCGGGAAACTCCGACAAAATTGAGATAATTTGTTCTTTGATCTGCTGGGCCTGACTTGGCGGTTCTTCGGTAATTATGACTTGTGTGGTACCGCTCGAACTGTCTGCTTCATTTTCAGCAGGAATTTCGGTGATGATAATTGTTTTTTCTGGTTCGTTTGATGAAGTCATTTCTCCACTCGCAATAGTTTTTTGCTGGTTGGCGGCAGGTATTTCAACTGCTGCTGCGACTGTTTCAAGAGCCGGTATTTCGACTGCTGCAACCTCCCCGTCGGTTGGTTCTAGAGCCGACACTTCGCCTGTTTCTGAAGTCGGTATTTCGACTGCTGTAACTTCCGCCGCCTCTGCTTCAGGAGCCGATATTTCGACTGCTGAAACCTCTGGTGCTGAAGTCGGTATTTCGGCTGGTGAAACTTCCGCTGCTGGGTGTTGTGCGACAGAAGTTTCGGCGACTGTTTCTGCGTTTGGTTGTTCTGGGGCAGGAGTTTCGGCCGCGACACCAACAAGCGGCAAATTCAAGTTGCTAATAGCCTCTTGCAAGCGGGTTTTAGCCGTCCCCCGCTGGTGAATGATTACCCAAGATTCTATCAGGTCGGGGCCGTGCATTGCACCTGTCAGAGCTGCTCTGAGCGATCGCATAATTAGCCCTTTGTTCAGATTTTTCTCTTTACTGAGCTTTTTAGTGATTTTCTGAGCTTCGGCTGACTGCAGGGTGGCATGACTTTCCAGAACTTCTAGAACTGCTTGTAAAGCCTCTGCAGCCCCTGGCTGCTGCAACTGTGCGAGTGCTTCTTCTTCGTATTCCACAGTGGGAGAGAAGAACAACTTGCACATATCGACAGCATCGGTTAAGCGAACGAGACTAGGGCCGATTAAAGCAGCTATTTGTTCGAGCCAGGGGCGGTCTGCCTCGGTGTCAAACTCATAACCGGCTTTCTGCCAATAAGGTATCAGCAAATCTGTCAATTGCGGTACTGGCATTTTGTGGAGATATTGACTGTTGAGCCAGTTGAGTTTGTCCCAGTCAAATTTTGCACCAGCTTTGTTGACTCGATAAAATGTAAATAATTCTGCAGCTTCGGACAGTGTAAATATTTCCTGCGTTGAATCCGGCGGAGTCCAACCGAGCAAAGTCATGTAATTGACTAAAGCTTCGGGGAGGTAGCCCATATCTTTGAAGTCAGAAATCGAGGTTACGCCGTCGCGTTTAGAAAGCTTTTGCCCTTGGGAGTTTAAAATCAGCGGCGTGTGGGCAAATTCTGGGATTGTCGCGCCCAAAGCTTCGTAGAGCAATATTTGTTTGGGAGTATTGCCGATGTGATCTTCGCCGCGGATGACGTGGGTGATGGCCATGTCGATGTCATCGACAACTACGGCGAGGTTGTAGAGTGGTTGGCCGATGACGCCGCCGCTGGATGCCCTGGCAATTACCATGTCGCCGCCGAGGTCGCTACCTTTCCAGGTTACGGTGTCGCGCACCATGTCGTTCCAAGAAATTGTGCGATCGTCGTCGATGATAAACCGAACCACAGCTTGTCGCCCTTCGCCTTCAAAAGCTGCGCGCTCTTTGCTTGTCAAGTTGCGGTGGCGGTTGTCGTAGCGGGGGGCTTGTTTGTTGGCTTTTTGTGCTTCCCGCATTTCGTCGAGTTCTTCCGACGTGGTGTAGCAGCGATAGGCGAGTCCATTGTCTAGAAGGGTTTGGACTGCTTGGCGGTATATTTCCAGACGCTCGGACTGAAAACTCGGGCCTTCGTCCCACTCCATACCCAGCCATGTGAGTCCTTCGAGGATGTTATCGGTGTATTCGCTTTTAGAACGTTCTACGTCTGTGTCTTCTACCCGCAGGATGAATTGGCCGCCTTGGTTGCGGGCAAACAGCCAGTTAAATACGGCGGTTCTGGCGGTACCGATGTGTAGGTTTCCGGTGGGACTGGGGGCTAGACGGACTCTGACATTCATGTATATTTTTGCTTTTAGATTGGGGTTGATTTGCTGGTTGGGGGAATCGCGGATGTTTGAGATTTTAAAATTTTATTATATTTTGTTGCCGAATTAACAGTTGTGCTTGGCAGGTGCTTGGCCTGGAATTGTTTGATATTCGACTGTCGGCGAAAGTCTCCGGCAACTCGGCAAAGGGCATCTTGATGATATTAGCATTGCGGGCGGCCAAGACTGAATTCACCTTTGGGACTATTTTCAAAGCACAAATAATAAATGTCGTAGGGCTACCAGAAAATTCTTGTAAAATGTTTGGGTGCGATCGCTCTTAAAACATATTTCCCTATGTCTGCTGCTAAAACCGAGTTTTCCGAATCTGTTGAGGTTAAGCCCTCTTGGCAAATCGAGTTGCTGTACGACGCTGAATGCCCGCTGTGCGTGCGAGAGGTGAATTTTTTGAAGAAACGGGATGCAGGGCGAGGTTTGGTGTCGTTTGTGGATATCGCGGAGGATGGCTACAACCCGGAAGCCCACGGCGGAGTTGACTACGAAACGGCAATGGGGCGGATTCACGCGGTGTTACCCGACGGTACGACGGTTAAAAATGTGGAGGTTTTTCGCCGTATTTATGAGATTTTGGGAATGGGATGGATTTATGCTGTTACTAAGTTGCCGGTGATTGGGGCGATCGCTAATTGGCTGTACGGAATTTGGGCAGATTGGCGGCTGAGGTTGACCCGAAGGCAGGATTTAGCAAGTATTATGAGCGATCGAACTGCGCGGGTTGAGTGCGAAGTTCAAGGCCGCTGCCGTTCTAACTGAAAATGAGTCATATTGAGTAAGTGCGATATTAGTAAGTGCGATCGACCGATTTGCAGATTTCAGCAGGAACCAACTGCAACTAACATTAAAGATTAATTGATCGAAAGCAGGTAAAAACAATGCAAGATGCAGGATATACAGTCTTCATGGGCTTTGGCGGCCTCTGGGTAGTCATGGGAATTATCGCTGTGATTGTCCTGTTCAAATCGGACGGCCAAAAGGTGAGGTTTGGCAAATGGGGATTGTTGGTTGCTATTCCGATCCTAGTGCCGATCGTCCTGGTTTTGACATATCAGATAGCCCGCCCATTTATTATCCAACACTTTTGAGGGCTGCTGGAAGCCGATCGTCCGTGGGAGAAAGCAATTAGTTCAATTCAGTTAAATATTATTGCTCATTTTCGGGCGATCGCAACTGCTCCCTTACCCATTGACGCAAAGACCGAATTATGGCATTATCATCCTGAGTTTCTGCCATCTGCAAAAATTGATTGAGCATTGCGACAGAAAGGATGGGAAATGTCGGACTGCGATCGCAGGTAATATATTCCCGATTTTGCAATTGATAAATTTGTACAGTTTGTGCCCGATACCGCCAAACTTCAGGAATTTCTAGCTGTCTGTAAACTACAAACCGATTAGATGAAGGACTGGTAATATCAACTTCAATCACCAAGTCTGGCGGAGGATCGGTTGAGATGTCAAGCCTTCTCCCTAGAATGCGATCGACATTTTGGATATAAAAACACGAATCTGGTTCTGCACCTTGTTTTAAATCTTCACGGTTGAGAGTCGTAGAACCAAATCCCTTAATTTTCAAGTCCAACTCTTCAGTCAAAGCTGTAACAATCCGTTTTAGCAAGCAGTTAACAGTTTCATGCAAGTCTGATGGCATGATAATTTCTAAGACTCCTTGAGAATACGAAAATCGCGAAGACCTCTTGTCTCCCGCTTCTGCTAATAAGCTTTCGTAAGTCTGCCAACTGATATTAGATAATACTACCCGTTGTGTAGTTGTTTCCGGTGACGGCTTAATGGGCGTAACGAGCATATTTTCCCACTCCTTAATCATCTCTGGCTATCTAAAGAGCATAAGATTCGCAGTCAGGACTTTAGTCATTTTTTCTCCGCAGGAGCAATGAAGCCCTGACTACAAACAAACTCTATTTAGAAAGAGATTTATGAAAGGTTTAAACTTTCTATTTACGAGAGAACGGGACAGACGGGGCTCGAACCCGCAACTTCCGCCGTGACAGGGCGGTGCTCTAACCAATTGAACTACTGTCCCTCGTTTTGCCTTTTCTTCAGGCACAATTTCTATTATGCCTATAACTTCACCTTTTGTCAAGAGGTTTTTTGAACTTTTATTTGGAAGCCCAAAATCTGAGTCTCTTGTAGGGGACTGAAGTTGTTGTCGCTGACCAAAATCAGACCTCTGCTACCATCTGCCAACTCCGGGCCGAATGTCAACCCCTCAATGTTGTCTAGGGGAATTTTTAGGGTTTCCAAATCCAGCAACAGCCGTTTTTGAGCGGGAGAAACCTCGCCCCGACTGCTTTTGAGGCTTTCGAGCGTTTCAATGCGATCGGCCTTTTCCAAAGAAACCTCAAATAGCCTAACAGTAACGCCGGTTTCCAGGGAGAAAGCACGCTCTAAACTCAGCAAGCGCTTGTCGTCGATCGCCAACAAATCCGCTAAACCGTTGGTAGTGAATTTTCCCACAGGATTTGCACCAGGGGGTAGCGGTTCGGTGATGTAGGCAAAGGAGGCATCTGGATTGCCGCTTAACGCATCGTAGCGCAGAATCCGGCACGGGCTGCCTTTTTCCAAGGAAGGCACGGCGCCATCCTGTACCATAGCGTTTTCGGTGGCGGTGAATAGATATTGGCGATCGGGCGTTAAAGTTAAACTTTCAAACGATCGATTGTTGCGGATGCCTTTAGTGCCTTTGTCATCGGGCAAAAATAGATCGGGAATTGGCAGCGTTTTGAGCAGTTTACCGTCGAGGGAGAATTCTTTGATGAAAGGATTGATTTGGCGATCGACATCTCCCTCCGAAGAAACAAACACGCTATTGCCCGTAAAAGTTATCCCTTCTAGATCTAAACTTAAACTCGGAAAACTTTCGCCCTTTTCATCTAATAAAGTAGTGACACCAGTAAACTCAATGTTGTCTTTTTCCAATTTACCCAATTTCAAGTTTATTTTGAGAGAATAAAAGCGAGCCGGAGCCTTGCTGCTGCGGTCATCCGAAATGGCATAATAAACTTGTTTTTCGGCATCGTAAGTAATCCCCGAAAGTCCGCCAATCTCCGTCCCTTGAAACGGAGAACCAGTAGGAAATATTGCTCTGCCAATAAAATCTATTTTGGTAAGGGCGAAAGATTGGACTGACAAATTTATCAAAATTGCCACAGTTGCTGCTATCAAAAAAAAGGAAATAAATATAATTATTTTTGCTGACTTTCGCATCTTACTATCTTCTTCTCTTTCTGACTTCGCGCCCTTTGCGCCTTCGCGGTTCGTTTAATCATAAAATCACTGTTTCTGATTCAGCAAAAAATTAGTCAACCAATCTTTAACCACATAAGTAGCACGACAGTCGTCCTCATTGTAGCGGACGATCGCCTCCAAGATCGATCGATCGCCAGTTTTGAGCCAATCATCGTACCAACAGACACACTGAGCCCCATTAGCCTTAGCATCCCGCCAGTCAAAACCCAACCAACGGGCGATGGGTTTTAGCGCATAACTTTCCACCGGCATAATCGCCTGCTGCGTCACTTGTTTGTGAATATCTACAAACCGTTTCAGCACTGGTTTCCACAAATAAGCTGGAGTATTGTAAAGTTTAGCTAGCCGTTTAAAAGTCTTGACTTCGTAATCGCAAAAGTGGAAAATCGGAGCAATAGGATAAGCCCACATTAATTCTAAAAATTGCTCCCAAATTGCACCTTCCTCTGCTGCTGATTCTGCCAGAAAACCGTGGAATTTTTCAGTTTTGTTGTACCTATCGACAACTAAGACTCCGTGGAGATAATCTAAATTCATCTCCGGTTCCGCTTCAATGTCAAAATAGAGTTCGATTGGGGCGATCGGCAAAAACACCGATTGAGAATAAGGAATTGGCTTGCTGCGAAGAATTGGCGCAGGCTTGGAAGGTGCAGCAGATTTATTTTCTGTAGTTTTGACAGCCTCAATATTAGCTATTACTAAACGATTTTTTCCATTTTGCGGTATTATTATACACTGATTAACCGCAGCCACAACCGAACCGACATCCGATACATCCGCTACAAAATCCGCTGCCGAACTTCCTTCTTCCCGCAACAGCGGTTGATTTAACAAATGAGATTGAGCTTGTCGCACCACATCAAAAGCAACTCGGTCGGGAAATTCTGGATAATCTGCCAGCAATTCGGAACTAGCATTAGCGAGAGATTCTACATCGGTAATTTCGAGAGTTTTTAGTCTAGCATAGCGGCCAGCAGTAACTCCGGGTAATAGCGAAAGATGTTTAATAGATTCTGCTTCCCCATGACAAGTAGTATACCAACCGCAAAGATTGCATTTTTGGCGGGAAATGAACACTTCTGGTTTATCCCGATTTTCTATCATCTGAATGCAGTGATCTAATATCTCGAACATCTGAGGATTTCGCTGATCGAGATTCACTTCCCAAAACCCTTTTTTTCGCAGCATCAGCCACGCAGAATCGGGGATTTTCCCCTGCACGGTAGCTAATATTCGGGCGTGAAAAGCTGCAATAATTTGATAGTCTAGTTTTGGTCGCTTGCTGAGCCAAATATCGGCAGTAACGTAACTCCAATCGCCAAATTTGGATTGTCCTGGCTGTTTGATTAATAAATGCGGGCGGCTGACGAGGGTAATATTTGAAGACTGCGGAGTGGAGGATGAAAGATGAATATTAGTTTGCGAAACTTCCCCCATATCTGAGAAATATTGACCGTCAATTCCTACCAGAGAAGTTAATTTACCGTTGGTTTGGCCCAATTCGCCTTGGATTAGAACTCCTCGGTAAATGCGATCGACTCCTTGCTGCATTAAACTCAATGTAGCGATCGCGCCAGCTTCCCAATCCCCTCTAGGATATGATGGTTGTTGGTAAGTCTCGTGTTCCAAAACCTGCTGCTGGTATGCGGCGCTGTCGCGCATCAGTTTCAGCAAAAAGTCGCTGGGGGGATCTAGTTGTTTCCAGTCTCCGCAGGTGTCTAAAAACGCTCGGAGATTGCATCGTTGATAGGAAAGTAGCAGTTTGTCAGTTATTAACATTTAGTATTCGCAAGGGCATAGAGTATTAGGGAAAAGGTATAGAACTCACGGGTTCAGTTGTAGTTCATTGCCAAAAAACAATATAGTATTGTAGGGGCGGGTTTAGCTAAAAATCTATAGTAGCAGCCTGTTGATCGAGGCAAAACAAGCCCAACCCATCGAATGTTTATTTGTTCCCACCTACTTATTCAATATTAACGCTATCAATAATTCCCCAGAAAAAATGACAAAGGACAATCACCGACAACAATTTCCAGCTTTGGCCAATAAAGCTTATTTTAACTACGGCGGACAAGGGCCGTTGCCTGAGTCTGCTTTACAGGCGATTTATGAGGCTTACAAGCGGGTGCAGCTTGGGGGGCCGTTTTCGGGGGAGGTGGGGGCTTGGGTGGTTCAGGAGGCGATGCTGACGCGACGGGCGATCGCATCTGAGTTGGCCGTACCTGCTGAAACCATCGCCCTGACTGAGGATGTCACCGTGGGCTGCAATATTGCGCTGTGGGGCATTGATTGGAAAGCCGGCGACCATTTGCTGCTTTCTGATTGCGAACATCCGGGCATTGTAGCTAGTGTAATGGAACTTCAGCGCCGTTTCAACATTGAGGTTTCGTTTTGTCCGCTGGCGGCAACTTTGAATGAAGGATCTCCAGTACAGGTAATTGCTGATAGTTTGCAGCCAAATACTCGGTTGTTGGTTATCAGTCACATTTTGTGGAATACTGGTCAAGTTTTGCCTCTGACTGAGATTGTGAATGTCTGCCATCGAGGTTATGAACCCCCCCTAACCTCCCCTTATCAAGGGGGGAGACAAGAGGGTTTATCTGTGAATAATAACAAAGTGATGGTGTTAGTTGATGCGGCTCAATCTGTGGGGGTTTTACCTTTGGATTTGATTGAGTCTGGGGTGGATTTTTATGCTTTTACCGGTCATAAATGGTGGTGTGGCCCGGAGGGTTTGGGCGGGCTTTATGTGAGTGCGGCGGCTTTAACAGATTTGCATCCGGTGTTTATCGGTTGGCGGGGAATTGTCACTGATTCTAATGCTAAAGTTCTGGGGTGGAAGGCTGGATCGCAGCGCTACGAGATTGCGACTTCGGCTTATCCTTTGTATGCGGGTTTGCGAAGTGCGATCGCCCTTCAGCATGAATGGGGAACTGTTGAGGAAAGGTATGCAGAAATTTGCCGTTTGAGTAAGTATCTCTGGGAATGTTTGTCGGAACTAAGTCATGTAGAATGTTTGCGAACATCTGCACCGGAAGCTGGTTTAGTTTCGTTTCGATTGACTAATGGGATGCCGCACAACCAGTTGGTTGGTTTATTGGAAAAGCAGGGAATTATGGTGCGGAGAATTCTGAATCCCGACTGCGTGCGGGCTTGCGTTCACTATTTTACCACTGAGGCGGAGATTGATCGGTTGGTTGGGGCGATCGCCATAGCGAAGTTTTCATTTGAGTAAAACTTTAGCATTAGCAGTTATTCATTTTCAGCAAGCCACAGCTCGATTTCTTCTCGGTTGCGATCGTAATAGTTCGCAACCGCTTGCAAATCTTGAAGGGTAATTCCTGGATAATTATAAAGAAGTTCGGCTTCAGTTGCGCCCTGTTGTTGGTAGGCGATAATCGTCCAGACGGGAATGCGAGTATCGCGAATTCGCGCTGCACCGCCACAAATTCCTGGAGTTTTGTGAATGGGATGTTGAAGGGTTTGGACGAATTGCAGCGTTTGTGCTAGCAAGTCATCAGGCAGTGTTTCAATGGTTTGGAGAAGTTGTTCTTTGAGGGTCATAATCGATATCCAGATGCAATAGCGGTTTAGAAATTTGCAGGTTCGATAATTCGCTCAGCGGCAATAGAGGCATCTATTTCCTGAGAGTGGGCCGCATAAAAAGCGAGAACATCGTTCACTTTAGCTTCACTTAAGCCATACTCAGTGGCAATTTGGTTTGGCGAAAAACCCCATTTCTGGGCTGCAACTACTATAGCTTCGAGTGATTAGTTCCAGAGAATTTCGACTTGGATGAGGATGATGAAGTGATGCTCGATCCTAGCGATGGCTAAGATATCCAACCACCTCTTCGTCTGGTAGTAAGTTTATTCCGAGGATAAAACAAATAATTTTACTTAGTTCTACCCTTTTCTCTCGGTAGTCTTCACGAATAATAAGATCTCTAAATTTCCTTTTATTTTTAGTCAATTCAATAAGTGTGTTTAATTTTGTATATCCTTCCGGTAAGTAATATTCTACTTCTCCTTTACTAAGAACACAAATTTTATCTTTCTCCCTTTTTTCTGTGATAAATATTTCCAATAATTGCAATTGTTGATCGGTTAGATTCTCGTCTAACTTCATTTTTCTAGATTTGATATAATTACAAAGGTTTGTTAGTTGGTCGAAATTTTCACTCTTTATAGCCTCTTCAATTTGCTCAAACAATGTTTGACAATCAATACTTTTTTTGGCCTTAATAACCTCTCGATCTATTTTTGGATAATCCACTATAAACATTTTCTTGACTTCTTCACTACCAATCTGTAAGATATAATCTAGGTCTGCAATTATGTAATTGTCCAACTCAATTTTTTTTAGAAATTTACGATATTTTTCCAAATTAATTTTTCCATGTACCTCCAAAACTTCTATAATTTCACTGTTTTCGGCTTTCTTATAAATATTAATTAATTGCTCCCAAAAAATCCGATCGGTAATTCCTTCCACAAGAATTACCTTATCTGCAAAAAATATTTTCTCGTTGTTGTGGCTATTAATTATGTGGAGAAGGTCTTTAGTTTCGTCAAAATTGCTTTTAAGAATTTTTTTTATAGTGCTTTTACCACTCGATTTATACACCCTCACAATCTTCGATATAGTTCTCTGATTAATAAATATAGGAGAATGCGTTGTAAAAATAAATTGGTTCTGTGTTAAATCAGCTAAATCAAAGAATAAGTCAAGGAGTAGAGATTGCCATTTAGGGTGTAAATGAACTTCAGGTTCATCTACAATGATCAAGCCATTTTTAATATTATATGCAAAAATTCCCAATACAAAATTTAGAAATTCTTTTTCTCCCGAACTCGCCTGATGTAAATAAAATTTTGTATTTTCTTGGATTTTTATCAGAATAATCTCATAAGTATTACTGTTTGCATCTTTAAGCTCTAAATTCCATGAATATCCCAATTTATTTAAATGTTTAGTTACTAACTTAACTTCTTCATCTGCATCCCAATAATTTTCGTATCCTTCAGTCTTGGCAAGCGTTTCATAGTTCCGTCTCTTTTGTGCAAAGTATATTGATGCTAGCTTTATTAAAGAAGTTGTACTTCGAGACGTAGCTGATGAAGAATTACTTAATAAATTATAATAGCTCTCACCTGCTAAGGTGACTTGAAGTAGCGGATCTCCTCCTCTGTAAGGCGAAAAATATACATATTTTGGGCTAAGGCGAGTATCAGGAGGTAAAAGCTGCAAATCAATAGCCTTCTGTATAACTATTGAGAAAAGTTCATAATAGTTCAAAAATTTAAGATAAATTAATTCTCGTGAATTCAAAGATGGTTGTACAAGTAAATTGTTGACTATGCAATATACTAACTCTTGATTTTCTGCTAACTCACCCAGTTTCCAATTTTCAACTTCATCAATTATTGGAGGAGATAAATCTTGAATTTTGTAGTTACCCAAAACTGACTTTATTTCTGTTTTATATTGATTGATTGTTGCTATATTTTTTATATCTTGAGCATCTACTTTAAAACTTATTTCAATTTTAGATTCAGAAGGATCTGCACTGAATTTATCTAGATGATTCTCGGCCGGATCAAATGAAGGCACTAGCCGAATCTCCCTCGCTCCAATTCCCATACCATCATTCACAGAATAACTATGTAAAAAGAATTTTTTTAAAATTATCAGCAGGATATCTAAAAAATTACTTTTCCCGCCCCCATTGGGGCCAACTAATATATTAAATTGGGGATCAAATTCGAGATATACTTTGTCTTGAAAGCTTTTTACATTGGTAATTTCTAAACGAATAATTCTCATTTATTTATTTTCTCATTTTTACCGCAACTGCTTCAATTATATCGCCTCGACTCGGAAAGTAGGGATTTAATTGTGTCACCCAAATTCGTTACCCACAGGCACTCCACTATCAATCTCAGTATGAATGCAGTAAAGCTTATCAGTTTGATGATAAAAAAGTAAATCGCCCTTTCAGCCAAAAACACCAAAAGCCGATCGCCCTTTTCACCTAAATCAATCTCGATTTACCCACTCAAACAAAAGAAACCGGGTTTTTACTTAATCTGTCGTCTTCAACGCAGTATTCTCGCAAAAACCCGGTTTCTCAGATCCTAATTAATGAGAATGGCCGTGCTCGTGAGAATGTCCGTGCCCGTGAGAATGGCCGCCATGAGAATGGCCGTGATCTCCATGAGAATGACTGTGCTCGCCGTGTGCAGACAAACTCGGATTCACCGCCACAGCCGTCTCACTCAACAACGCTTCAATCTGCGGATTTGCCCACTCAGCCGCCATTTTCAGAAACTCTGGACGATCGTTCACGCAAGGCAATTTGCGGTAAGTTACTCCTTGACGCTGCTTCTGCAAAGACTCAATAACATGGTCAACATCTAACAAAGTTTCGTGATTTTCCGTCGCAAATCCGATCGGCATAAACACGATCGCAGTTGCACCCAAATCAATCAAATTCTTCGCAGCCAACGTCGCATCCGGCTGAGTCCATTCAATCAGCGGCGTGTCATGGTTCAGCCAACCCACCGAAATCAAAGGATAGCGATACATCAAACGTTCCCGCACGCGATCGTACAAAGCCTGACTTTCCACAATACCCGAAGTAAAACCCTTCGCCTTGTGCGGACAACCGTGATTCATCAGCACAATCCCAATCTGAGAAGGCAAATGCGCCACAGCCAAATCGTTCTTAATTTCCTCTTCCACCATATCAGCCATTAGCTGAATATAAGCCGGTTCATCGTAAAAAGAAGGAATGTAGCGCTGTCCTTTTACCCAATGTTCGCCGCCGTCAGTGGTTTTGACTAAAGCATTATTCACCTGTTCCACTGCAATACCGCTAGTGAAAATAGAATCAACTACCAACAGCGGATAAATCAGGATTTTATCAAATCCTTCCGATTTAATTTCGGCAATTACTTGTTCCGGCAAAAACGGCGCGCAAAAGTTAAAAGCTTTGAAAACTTTTACTTTATCGCCCCATTTTTCCTGCAAATTCTTTTCAATTCCGGCGCGCTGCTGTTCAAAAATAGCATTGTGCGGCGAAACAAATTGACCGTGTTGGTGACTCCACTCGTGCAAGTCAAAAATTGCTAAAATCTTCGCCAGCGGCGGATAAATCCAAGTCGGTACCGGCGCGAATTTGGCGGTAAGTAAATTTAAAGCTTGTTCGTTGTAGTTGGCAAAATCGTCGTAGCTTTCGACTTCGCCGTAACCCATCAGCAAGACTGCAACGCGATCGTTACTTGCGGGTGCAGCAGATGTTTTTAACTCAATTTTTTCTGGAGAAGCAACCACTTTGTATTCCTCAATTTGAATGTTTTTGAGAGTCGCAGCCAGGATGAACCAGAATTGGGAAGAGAAACCCCGTTTCTAAACTCCCCGGAGATCCCCCTAAATCCCTTAAGAAGGGGAGTAGGGTTGACTTTGAGACTCTTTCTCCCCCCTTCCTTAAGGGGGGCTGGGGGGGATCGGAATCTGATAGGAAAGGCAAGAGAATACGCCGCAGGGCCTGGGACAAAGGGCGTTAAGTTTTATGTTTTCTTAAGACTTCCTCACCTTGCCTCCAGTTTCGGTGTTTCGGAGCGTTCCCAGCGTTTATTGTGGGGGGATACTCTTCAAACTCGACTCTGTTATTAGTTTAACATCCTATCCCCCTGGATAGCATATAATTAGTTATGGTGTACAATTAAGTAAAGTTATGTTAAGCTGATAATTAATATTATTGAAGCAAGATGAGACTGGTAATTTGTCCGGGAGTTCACGACCCAAAACTAACCGATCGCTTCCTAGCGGGACTTTCGGAGGTGTGGGAACCAGACAATCCTCGGCAAAATACCCAAACATCTTACCCTGTCAAGATTTTTCCCGCTCATAAACACCCGCCTTTTTCAGCGCTTGACATATTTCACTTTTTATGCACTCAAGAGTTGACCGGAGAAAGTTTAGTATTTGTCAGCTTTTCAGCGGGAGTAGCCGGGGCGATCGGGGCGGCTTGGATGTGGCAGCAACTAGGCTGCCAAGTCGGGGCATTTTTTGCCCTAGACGGCTGGGGAGTACCCCTAGGGGGCAATTTTCCCATCCACAGGCTCAGCCACGATCGCTTCACGCACTGGAGTTCAGCCATTCTCGGCAGCGGTGGAGACAGCTTTTATGCAGATCCAGCGATCGCACATTTAGATTTATGGCAAGCTCCCCAAACCGCCAAAGGCTGGCACCTCAGCCAAAACCGAGCCGGTATTGAAACCGCAAAACCCACAACTGCAGCCAATTTTTTAGTCCACCTATTGAAACAGTACGGAGTCCAATCAGTTGTTTAATTTTAATTTAGTATCATCGGCGATCGCACCTATTGTCACTGTTTCTAGTCTAGAAAATCCTCTGTCTTCAGACAGAAAAAACAGCATCAAACAGTGGCTAATATTTTGTGCCTCAGCATTTTTAGTCTCAATTCCCGTCTTCGTGCAAGCACCCTTAGTTCGCTTGTATCCAACCATCAGCTTGCTTTCCACAATTCCCTGGTTCGTCCTCAGTTTAGTGCTTATTTTTCGCCCCAAAACCCAACTTTGGGGAGATTTATTATTAGGATTTGCCGGATGTTGGCTGGCTGGTTCCATCTATTGGGGCTGGTTTAGATGGGAACCTATTTTACATCTACCTATAGAAGCAATTGGGTTGCCTTTTGCTATTTGGTGCTTGAACAAATCTTGGGGAAAAGTGGGCAGCTATTTTTACCTGGGTTCGCTATTTGGTACTGCAATTACTGATTTATATTTTTATTTGACTGGGTTGATGCCTTACTGGCGGAAAGTTATGTACGCAGAACCGGAATTCGCTATGCCGATTTTTCAAAGTGCGATCGGGCAAATTGACACTCCTTGGGGCATAGGCTGCGCTCTACTTTTAATTGCTGTATTGCTAACCGTCGGTTTGCTGAGTTTGCGCGACGCACAATTGCACTGGCGCGCCTTCAGCGGTGCTGTTTTGAGCACGCTTTTGGTAGATGGTTTGTTTTGGCTGGCTGCTTCTGCTGCTTGAGATTTATGATTATCTTTTATGTTGGTGATTTTTGACCGCAGATGTGGGCTGATTGACGCAGATTAACGCAGATTTTTTTTGATGGATGGAAGATTAAATTGCTTTTTGATTTCTGATTGGTTTTTATGTGTATGATTTTTGGCCGCTGATGCGGGCGGATTGACGCGGGTTAACGCAGATTTTTTTGATGGATGCAGTCTTGAGATTCCTGACTTTTTTAAGAAGTCGGGAATTTGGGTATTTAGTGAACAATTATGGGTTAAAATCTAAAATCTAAAATCTAAAATTAAGCTCATGGCTTTTCTTTCAATTGGTGGTGTAGAACATTATTACGAGTGGATAACCGCAGACAACAGCGCCCAACCCAGCGGCAAACCAGTAATGGTATTTCTCCACGGCTGGGCCGGCTCGGCGCGCTACTGGGAAAGCACGGCGCGGGCTATGGCTGATGATTTTGATTGTTTGCTGTACGATATGAGAGGTTTTGGTCGATCGCCCTTGCCGCCATCACCACCTGAGTCTAGCTACGAACTCGAAACCTACGCCCGCGACTTGGCCGAATTATTAGAAGCTTTGAATTTACCCCGCGTCTTTCTCAACGCTCACTCTACAGGCGCATCGGTTGCGACTTTATTTCTCAACCTTTATCCCGAAAAAGTAGAAAAAGCAATTCTTACCTGCAGCGGGATTTTTGAATACGACGAGAAAGCCTTTACAACTTTTCATAAATTCGGCGGTTATGTCGTGAAATTTCGGCCGTCTTGGCTGGCTTCTATTCCGTTTGCCGATCGCATCTTTATGGCCCGGTTTTTGCGCCAATCTCTCCCTACAGAGGTCAGTCTGGCGTTTCTCAAGGATTTTTTAATGGCAGACGAAGAAGCTGCTATTGGTACAATGGTGACGGCCGTCAGCAAAAGAGCTGCTGAGGAAATGCCAGAAGAATTCGCACGGTTGAGCGTTCCCACGCTGCTTGTAGCCGGAGAATTCGATCAAATTATTCCCGCCGTCATGGGAGAACAAGCAGCCTCCCTTAGCAAAAAAGTAGAATTTGTTATAATTCCCAATACGGCTCATTTTCCGATGTTGGAGGATGCCGCAACATATTTGCAGCGAATCCGAGACTTTTTGCCTGCAGCGGTTTAGTTGAGTTGTTGTTGGTTTAATGTACGATCGGAAAAGCCAGCTTTTAACGCTGTCTTTATTCCGATCTTAATTTTTAATTCGTAATTTCTTACAGCGAAAGGTGGTAATATGAGCGACCTCGACCAATACTATAAAGTCCTGGATCTGCTGCCGGGAGCTTCCCGAGAAGAAATTACGCAAGCCTACAAGGATTTAGCGTTCATTTGGCATCCAGATCGCATCCCCAAAGACAATCCCAGATTATTGCAAAAAGCGGAAGAAAAGATTAAGCAAATTAATCAAGCTCGCGAACAATTGCGATCGATTCAGGTAAGAGGTCAGAATCAGAACGCTCAGCACAAAAATACTCAGTACAAACAACCTCAGCAACAAAATACTCAATACAAACAAACTCAGCAGCAATACACCCAGCAGCAATACACCCAGCAGCAATACACCCAGCAAAAACAAACTCAGCAACAAAATACCCAGCAGCAATACACCCAGCAAAAACAAGCTCAGCAACAAAACACCCAGCGAAAACAAACTCAGCAACAAAACACCCAGCAACAAAACACTCAGTATCAAAACACTCAGTACAGAAATACTCAGCAACAAAACACTCAGTATCAAAATACTCAGCAACAAAACACTCAGCAACAAAACACCCAGCCGTCACAAGCAACGCCAAAAGAACCCCGCTACTATCCCGAACCCTCTTCAGGAAATTATGCTGGCAATTATGCTGAAAAATATGCTGAAAAATATGCTCCCAATCCGACAGGGCCCTATTCTGAGGCTTCCCGCTACCAATCGCCACCGCCACAGCCATCTCAACCTTACCGCCCTGCTGCGCCACAAGCTCCCGATTTGAGCGGTTCTAACTTTAAAGGAGCTTCCTTGAAAGAAAAAGATTTTTCAGGGAGAAATTTGAGCAATGCAAACCTGAGCGAAGCTGACTTAAGCGATACTTTTCTGCACAATATCAATCTTACAGGTGCGAATTTGCAAAAAGCTAACTTGTTTAGAGCAAACTTGTTAGGGGCTTGTTTGATCAATGCTAATTTGAGAGAAACTAATTTGATCGGAGCAGATTTGAGCGGTGCAGACTTGAGCGGTGCGGATTTAACGGGTGCTAAAATCGGTTATGGCGATCGGGTAATGGTCAAACTTACGGGAGCTAGATTAACAGGTGCAATATTACCCGACGGTAGTGTTCATAACTGAATGATTGAGTTTTGCAAAAATCTGATTTTAGCAAATTTCCGCTCCAAACTTATATTAGCCCCTTAGAACAACAGCAATAAAATGAGTTCGTAGCGCGGAATACGAGTTTGTTCTTAAGTTGCGGTTCGTAGCGCGGAGTTCAATCCGTTCTTAAGTTGCGGACTTTAGTACGCAACTAAGCGATATTTACTTATCGCAGTCAATCCACCGGACATCATATAAAACCCGGTTATATCGTTTCCGCTTGCATTGGAATGATTTAACCACAGAGAACACAGAGAACACAGAGGGAGAGAATATATATCTGAATCATTCCGATGCTACCGGATTTGATATGACTCGAATTTATTATTCCGATGCTAACGGATTTGATATTACTGGCTCCATCGAGGTCGATCGAATTTAATACTAATTCTTCCGCCCGCGCAACTTTCGTCCAGCAGCCAGCATCGCGCCTCCCGCCATCAAACCCGCCACAGTCATCGGTTCGGGAACTGGCTGCGCTGGAACCGTCCCCACAGAACCGCCTTTAATAAATACAGCAGAATCTAAATTACCGTCACCCACATCTTTAATGCGGATGCTCAAAACATTCGTCTGATTTTGCTTGAGCAAACCCTCAAAACCTAAAACTTTAGTAAAACCATCCAGCCTAACGATATTAGCAGCAATACCTGTCAAACTTGGGTTGTCAATATAGTCTGGGTGATCTTGAGAGCGATTATACGGATCGGGAACAAGATTATTAATTGTCACTATTTGCCCGTCGCTCAATTTGGCTAAATTAGTGCCGTTTAGCAGCAGTTCAAAATCGTCATTAAATTCAGAGCCGCCGAACTCAGGAAACTCCTCAGAAGCAAATACATATTGAAAAACCAACTTTTCAACAGTGCTATTAGCAAAAAAACTGAGGTTGAGCTGAGTTAAATCTCCCTCTTCGCCCTTTGGCCCAAAGTCCGTGTTTAAATCGCTGCTGTTGGTGATTACGTTATCTTTCCGATTCTTACCCGGTATATCTGTGACTTTACCGGTACTGAGAACAACACCTGATGTCAAACCAAAGGGGTCATTCATAAAAGTACCAAAAGCAGCAGAATTCCCGCTAATTGAAACTGAAAAATCACTCAGTCCGGCTGTATTATTTCCCAATAATTTGTTTTTCAAAGTCTCAGTGTTGTTAGTTGCTCCTACCGAAAATGCCATTGCTGGGGCGGCCAACAAGCTCAGAGCAGCAGTTAAGCTAGCAAGTTTGTTAAGATTTATCATAGTTTTCGTGTGATAATTGTTAAGCTGATTCATTCCGTAACTTCATTTTCACATTATATAAGTATAAATGTCTAGGGACTTTACAAGGAATTTATATCTAGGTATATTTACGGTTTTTATTGTAAATTGTATGGGTATTTTGTGGTGGTGAGTCAGTCAATAAAGCTCAGTGCAAAAATATTGAGTCCGAAATACACGCAGACAAACGAATAATTTCCAGACTTACACACTGGATAGCAATGAAAACGAGTTTTTATACGGTTGGCGATCGCCACAATTACTAATGACAGATCGTGGATGACTAAAACCCTTTTGCTTCTCCTTCCCCGCGCGGATCGGCAGCCCCTTCCAACCAACCATCAGGTGTAAGGACGATCGCATTAGCATTTCCCCAGCCGTCACGTTCGACAATCTGGTGTCCCCGGCGGCGCAACTCCGATAGCGTCGCAGCATCAAAACCTCCGCGTTCCACCATCAGGCGATCGGGCAGCCACTGGTGGTGAATTCTCGGTTCAGATACAGCCTCGCCGACATCCATGTCGTAAACCAACACATTCAGGACAATTTGCAAAACCGTGGTAATAATCGTGCTACCTCCAGGAGCACCGGCAGCGAGGCGAAATTTGCCATTTTCTGTGACAATCACCGGTGTCATGCTGGATAAAGGAGTTTTTCCAGGGGCGATCGAATTTGCTTCACCGCCCACCAAACCAAACAAATTCGGCACTCCCGGCGCAGCGGCAAAATCGTCCATCTCGTTGTTGAGCAAAATTCCCGTACCCGCCGCCACCACCGCAGCCCCAAAACCGCCATTCACCGTAAACGTCAAACTCACCACATTCCGATCCGAGTCAACTACCGTCAGGTGAGTAGTTTCCGGCGACTCGCGCACAAAACGGCTCAAAGTTTTAGCATCAACAGCTTTTACCTCCGTCGAGGGTTTGGCTGTTGTCATGTCGATTTGCGATCGGCGAAATTTGCCATAATTCTTGCTAGTCAAAGCTTTAACCGGTACACTCACAAAATCGGGATCGCCCAAATACTCAGCCCTGTCAGCATAAGCAATTCGCATCGACTCCGCCAGTAAATGTAGCGTATCTGGACTTTTCCTCCCCAACCTTTTGAGATCCGTATCTCCGAGGATATTTAAGATTTGCAACAAATGAACGCCGCCGGAAGAAGGAGGCGACATCGCACAAATTTGGTAAGCGCGAAAGTTACCGCAAACCGGATTGCGCCAAATCGGCGTATAGTTTTTCAAATCTTCGAGAGTCATGATGCCGCCGTTTTTAGCCATGTCAACGGCGATCGCCCGCGCAATATCCCCGCGATAAAAACTTTGCGGGTTTTGAGAAATCTGCCGCAAAGTCCGCGCCAAATCCCGCTGCACCAAAAGTTCTCCCGGCTGGTATAAAATGCCGCCGCGAGTAAAAATATCCCGCGCCGCCCGGTTTTTTTTAATCGCATCCACTCGCCCCCCAACAGCCTTTGTGAAGCGGGAACTTACCGGAAAGCCATTTTCCGCCAGGGCGATCGCCTGCGCCACCACCTGCGCCCAAGGCAACTTCCCGTACTCGCGGTGCACCGTATAAAGTCCAGCCACCGTACCCGGAATACCCGCAGCCAAATGCCCGTCCAGACTTGCCCTAGGGCGCACCTTGCCTTGCTTGTCGAGGTACATATCCCGCCCCGCCCGTTTCGGAGCTCGTTCCCGGAAATCCAGCGCTTGCACAGTCCCCGTTTCGGCCCGCCGCAGCAGCAAAAAACCCCCGCCCCCGATACCCGCCGAAAAAGGTTCCACCACCGAAATCGCCAAAGCCGTAGCAGCCGCCGCATCCACCGCATTGCCACCCTCTTGCAACACCCTCAAACCCGCAGCACTCGCCAGAGGGTGAGCCGAAACTACCATGCCCTGTTTGCTGCGCTGCTGCAACTTTGGCTGTAGTTGCTGCTGGCAGCCGCCGAACAGCAAAACCGTTAGGAAACAAGTATAAATTCGCACTTTACCGCTTAACTTAAAAAACATTCGCCCCCCCATTTTTCAGTTCATTTTACAGCAGAATTTGAATAACATCATCCTAAAGATATAGATTAAATCTCAATTAAAATACAATAATTAATAGCTACAAAGTTACTATTTCAATTAGTCCGATAGTTTAATTACAATACTCCCGACACTTTTTGAGGTGGCGACTAAAACCCGCATTCTACCGTTAATATTTCACAGAATGGAGAATATCCCACCCTAATCATACCGATTATCGTTACCTAAATCTCCTAAAAACCCTCACCGCGATACCGCTCTTAGAATAAATTCCCTGACTAAGATCGGTATCGCGCGCGTGAGGGTTTCACCAGAAATGGGCAATAACAATAATTCTACCGTTGGCGATTAAAAGCTGTCCCGACTATGATGATATCAAAAGTTAATTCAATGAATTTAGTCTCAAAAAATTAACAAGGTTATATAATGGTGGAACTAGAGTATTGTTAACAGTGCGTACAAAATACGATCGGACAAAAATAGCATGGGAGCATTTTCGACTTTAAAAAAGCATTTTTTTAAGACTTGCGAGCGTTAAAGTAAAACACAGATGCTCCTAATAGCATCCTATTTCTGTACGTGCCTAAACGCGAGGCAGTGGAAAGAAGCTGGAACGATCGAAACGATAACAACATTCTGGCTGGAAAGTTAACAGCTCAAACAAAGCCTTGGAAATCGCACTCGATCGCACTTCGTGGCTTTCAAAGCCTGCAATTTGCAGTTTATGTATAAAACTCCTACTTTCTAAGTATTTTCATGGAATCTTCATTCCTAAGTGGCGAAAACCATACTTAAAATAATAACTACCAAACTCTAGCTAATTCAATTCATGAACAACGAAAAAGTCAGCATAATTATTCCTGCATTTAATGCAGCAGACACTCTAACCGAAACAGTTGTTTCCGCAGTCAACGGTACTCACAAGCATTTAGAAATTTTAATTATTGATGACTTCTCTACAGACGCTACAGCCAAAATTGCTACTAAACTTGCCGAGCAAGATTCCCGAATTCAATACTTCCGAAATTGCGAAAATTTTGGAGTTTCTAAGGCTAGAAATTTAATGATAAATAGAGCAACGGGCAAGTATGTAGCGTTTCTAGACAGCGACGATACCTGGGAAGCAAACAAGCTAGAAGTTTGTTTAAAAATGCTCGAAGACAATCCCGAAGTCAAAGCTGTGGCTCATGCTTTGCGATATTTAGACAAGCACGGCAACAAGTTGGGCTATATTGCCACCTATCCTACAACTAAAGCAGAAATGCAGGCGATTAAGGAGACAGGTGAAAGTCCTTGGGTTTTTCCGTCTTCTGTGGTAGTCGATCGCTCTATTCTACTCCAAGAAGGTGGCTTTGCAGAAGATTGGCAGGTAGGAGAAGATACAGAATTATTTACCAAAATTGCTCAAAAGCACGGCTTGTTAGCAACGAAGACACCTTTAGGAAATTATCGAATTAGAGGAAACTCTCTGACAGACAAACACTGGCTAAAAAAGCGCATAGCTGCTGATTGTGTCAAGGAAAACCAACTGCGACGCTTGCGGGGAGAACAAGAGTTATCGCTCAACGAGTACGAACAGGTATGTTTTAATAATTTGCCACGGTTGAAAAAATTTAACAAATTTCGAGAACTTTTGGCACTGCACTACATGAGAAAGCTAGGACAAAGCTGGTTAAATCGGGAAGTGTTGCAGACTCTAATGTACGGCATTGCTACCACAGTGTTGTCTCCGAAAGGTGCTGTGAACAAATGGAAATGGATAAAGGCTCACGATCCGTTGGGCGATTTAACTGTAGAAGATACCAGTGATTCGGTAGAATTGAACTCCCAGCATTCGTCCCAAATCGGCGGGAAATCGTAGAGGAGATTGTGTCCGGTCAATTGACCGCAATAAGATTGGTTCGCGCCGGCCCAATGCGAGTCCGCTTTGATTCTGCAGACGGTCGTCCGCACTAGGAACCTTTTTTTTTGTTACGATCGTAGACCGGACATGATATCAAACCCCTTTTTTAGGCAGAAAGTAAAAGCAAAGATTTAGAAAAAATTCTGTTTTGTACTTTCTGCTTTTCTGAGGACGATCGCCTTTTTAGTTTAAACTTGATGAAATTTATGGACTGGCAAGAAGTTTCCGGCAACTGGGTATTAATTCCTTCTAAACCGATCGCGATCGTACACTTTCTCGGCGGTGCATTTGTGGCGAGTGCGCCGCAACTAACCTATCGCTGGCTGTTAGAAGCTTTGGGAAATCAGGGATATGTTGTAGTAGCAACACCGTTTGTCAATACTTTGGATCATATTGCGATCGCCCGCGATGTCCTCAACAAATTTGAAAATGCCCTCGATCGCCTGCGCGCCACTAAATTGCTCAAATCTTCCTATCTCCCCATCTACGGGATAGGGCACAGCATGGGATGCAAACTGCACTTGCTGATCGGTTCTGTATTTGACATAGAAAGGGCAGGCAATATTCTGATTTCTTTCAACAATTATGCAGCCTCCGAAGCCATTCCCATCGTCGAGCAAATTTCCCCCGTCTTTAAAGTCGAATTTACCCCTTCCCCGCAAGACACCAATCGCCTAGTGCAAGATAGCTATCAAATCCGGCGCAATCTTTTAGTCAAATTTAACGGCGACAACATCGACCAAACCTTGCTGTTGACAAATCTGCTCAAACCGAGATTTCCCGACATGATTACAGTTCAAACCCTGGCCGGCAACCATCAAACGCCATTAGGTCAAGATGTTAGCTGGCCTATGGGTCAAATTTTTACACCCTTCGACGCGATCGGGCAATGGGTCAAACAAGAAGTGTATCGGGAATTAAATCAATTAAAACGGACAATTCTGCTGTGGCTTAATCCTCTCTCCCGCCTTTAAAAGCTGCGGTTGTTCCTCAATCAGAAAGTTCCTCTGGTAATTGCAAACTCTCATTTTCATCGTCCGCCTGCGAGATTGGAGTATAATTTTTGACAATCAACAAACAGTTCCGTCCATCAGCCATTCTCTTGTAACTGAGACTGTCTGCGATGTCTTTCATCAACTTTAGGCCCCGCCCCCCCGAAGCTTCACAATCGATTTTTTCCGACATATCTTTAATTTTTTGCTCTAAATCAAACGCAGCGCCCGAATCCCAAATGTCTATCTCTAAAGATTCACTGCACACCGCCACCTGAATCTCCACCGGCAAATCCGGCGGTTTACCCTCGTGGGCGTGACGCACCGCATTTGTAAAACCCTCAGCCAAAGCTAATTGACAGCGTATCCACACACTTGTGGGAATTCGCGGGTCGTATAATTGTGCAAACCACGATAAAACTTTTTCTAAAGCACTCAGACCAGTATTGACTTGAAGATCCGCTTTCTTTAGGACTTGCAACTGTTCGGAACCTTTGAATTCAATCACGCTCTGCCACTGAAATTATAGTTCCATAAAATATAGACAAATATGGTATTGCCTGTACTTTACGTTTTTAACTTTTTTCCCAAAAGGCGGGCAACTGCTAGCGCCACGATCGCCCATCGCAGTAATTCACCAGCCGAGTCATTTTCCACCTTGTCAACTCTTTTGCCCTGTAAAATTAGGCAAATTTGAATGGGAGTTCGATCGTACTAGCTTTTGCTGCTAGGAAAATAAATGTCAAATCGAGTAATTAGCTCTTCATTATACCAGAAGTGTCACCCGGATGTCAATTCACGCCCGCCGCCCAAAAAAGTCTATAAAAGTTTATATTTTGAGTATAAACTGGGTAAGTTCGACTTCGCCAAAATTTTGCTCAAATTTAAAGGTAAATTGAACTTGATGGCTGGCAGGCAAAAGCATTTACCTGGAAAGCGATGTTATTAGACTATACTCAATCTCAGACTACCGCGCTGACAGAATATATTTTTAATGACCCCCAGACCTTGAAAGACTTGTAGTACCTGAGTGCCCATGTTTCAAATTCTGGTTATTGACGATGATACTGCTGTTCAAGAACTGCTGAGGAGAACCCTGAAAAAACAGGGTTACGAAGTGACAGTAGCAAGTAATGGCGAAGACGGCGTAGCCCAAGCGCAAAAAATACGTCCGGCGCTGATCATTTGCGATTGGATCATGCCGCGCTTGACCGGCATTGATGTTTGCCTTCGAGTTAAGGCCGATCCGGATCTGTCAACTACACAATTCTTTTTGTTGACTTCTTTGGGTTCGATCGCCGATCGAGTCAAAGGGCTCGACGCAGGTGCCGACGATTTTATCTCCAAGCCGATCGAACTTAACGAGTTACAGGCGAGAGTACGCGCCGGATTGCGGCTGCACCAACTCGGCCGAGACTTGAAAATTGCGATGCAAAACCTGGAAGCCGAATTAGCCGAGGCAGCCGAGTACGTGCAATCGCTGCTGCCAGATCCGATGACGGAACCTGTCAGCATCGAGGCAAAATTCATTCCCTCCCGGCAGTTGGGGGGAGATTGCTTCGACTACAACTGGCTGGATGCCGATTCTTTGGCGATTTACTTGCTAGACGTAGCCGGTCACGGTTTGCGGGCGGCGCTGCCTTCTGTCGCCGTGCTGAATTTGTTGCGATCGCGCGCGTTGCCCAACATTGACTACTACAAACCCAGCGACGTTTTGCGCGCCCTCAACACCACCTTCCAGATGAGCTACCAAAATGACAAGTATTTCACCATCTGGTACGGCGTTTACAACCGCATTTCTCGCCAGCTAGTTTACGCCAGCGCCGGCCATCCCCCGGCAGTGTTGATTTCCCAGTCGCCGACAAGCACGGCTAAAATCCAGCGATTAAAAACCCCCGGAATGCCCGTCGGGATGTTCCCCGATGCCCCCTATGTCGATAATTGTTGCGATGTGGAGGCTTTTAGCACTCTGTACATCTTTAGCGACGGGGTATACGAGATCCACCAACCTGACGGCAATATCTGGGGGCTTGACCCATTCATCGACCTGCTAGCAGCTTACAACGATGCAAGTGCCGACCAGTTAGAGCAAGTTTTGAAATACACTCAAAAGTTGAACGCTAAAGCAGTTTTTGATGATGATTGGTCTTTACTCAAGGTAAACTTTGGCTAGCTGAGTTATGGCAGCACATCTGCGACCAAATAGCAAGAATACAGCAGCCACTGGATTTAGTTAGTTGAGAGAATTTTGCTATTAAAAGCATCGCGGGTGGAAAATATCTCGAAAACTCGATCCATGCTGGTGAGTTCAAATAAGATGCGGATTTGCTCGTTGATAGAACAGACAACTAATTGACTTCCAGCGGCCCGGACTGTTTTGAGCGCTAAGACTAAAGCGCCCAAACCAGAACTATCCATAAATGTCACATCTTGGAAGTCGATCAATACCACATCGGCTCCCGCTTCCACTAGGTCACTAATCTCTTGGCGGAATTGACTTGCCTTGGTGCCGTCTAAAATGCCAGAGGGTTGAATAATTTTAACTACAGGACTCATATTTTGCGGTGGGAATGTCAGAATTTCTAGCCAGACTAGGGTTAGTATAGCTGCGAGATGGACTCCGATCCAAATAACAGAGGGAAAAAGCGCCAGAACCCCGCAGCGCCCCAAGGGTTTTGAGTGCCAGAGATGGCGATCGCACTATCGGCGCACAGGGGGCGAGTTATTTTTGAACTGGAAAATCTTTATTGTACCGAATGCCTTGGGCGATCGCTCAAACCAAGCTAACTTTGGCGCGGTAGAGGAGTTTGTCGCCTTGTTTGTAGCCTGTGTAGCGAACTTTAACTAATTCTCCCGGCTCGGCCTTTCCTTCGATGAGCTGGTGCTGTTGCGGGTTGTAGGGAAGTTCGGCTCCGACTGGGGCGATCGACTCTATTCCCCAATGCTCCAATAACTGCTCGACTGGCCGCAACAACGGCAGCAGTTTCTGGGCCCGCAAGTTGTGATTTTCCTCAGCCTTGCTCGCAGCAGTCGGCCACTGCAACATCCAAGATTCTAAAATTTGCACGCTAGAGAGCTGAAATTCCTGCAGCAAAGATTCTCGCTGCTGTTCGATGGTAGCTTGCAGGCGCTGATATTCTTGCTCTAGGGCACTCGGCGGCGCAGGTTCTAACTCTACAAGCTCGGGGGCAAAGGTTGCGAGCAGTTCATTTAAGGAAATTTCCAAAGCTTGACTGATTTTGAGCAGGATGTCGGCTCGGGTTTTGAAAGCTAAGCCGCGACGCAGGCGGCTTAGCTGAATTTCGGGAACTCCTGCTTTTTGGCTGAGTTCTCGATCGCTCGAAAGCCCCGCTTCTTGCATCAGACGCTGCAGTTGAGGAGCATAATCAGGAATATTAGCTGCCACGAAAAAGTCATCCAAATTGTTGACACTCCTCGGCAATCGGGCACGAGGATTCTTAAGACATTTGGGTCTTAATATCCCTATTGCTAGGGTTCCCAGGCTGACCGCATTTGCACGTTACGCGCACAGTCATATCTCCTCTGTGAATGTTTTGGGCGTAGACTTTCCCCCAGTCCGGAGGTAGGTTTTTACATCTTGTCTGATTGCTATACTCTACCATATTCATTTGTGAAGATGGATTTGTTATTTTACTTAACAATGCAAAAAAGCCGTCCTCAAAGGACGGGGTTTTCAACCCAATTTTCTGATAAATGGACATATTCTCGATCGTAAACTGTCGCGAGTCTTAAGGACAATACATCTTTGGGGCCTACTGGTAAAAGTGCCGGCCCCACAACGCCAATTGGCTATCTTGCGGCCACTTTTTCGGGTGCGACTGTTGTTCCTGTTGTCGCAGAACCTTGCAAGTGGGCTTCTAGGAACCACAAGCGCTTGTCAATTACTCGGGAAATTTCGGTGTACAAGTCGGAGGTGTCAGCATCGCCGAGTTCCGATGTTTTGTCGATCGCCGCGCGTAGGTGTTTGGCGTAGGGTGCATAGCGATCGGCCAAAGCAGTCACGAATTGTTTGCCCTCTACAATGTCAAAAGGAAATTCTGGCAGGATCGAATCGGCGGCGGCGCTGCGGGCTGTTCCTACAGCCAAACCGCCCAACGCTGTGATTCGTTCGGCCACCATATCAATATATTCTTCAAGTTCTCCCGCCATTTCGTCGAAGAGCAAGTGCAACTGATAGAAGTCCATGCCTTTGACGTTCCAGTGAGCTTGCTTGACTTGAGTTTTTAAGTCCAGAGTCGTAGCCAGCGTCGCGTTGAGCAGCCCGACTACTTGAGTGCGGGTGTCCGCTGACATATCGATGCGCGTCGGGTAAAGATGTTGTTTGTGGTTGTTGGCAGTCATAAATTTGTACCTTGTTATTAGTGATTGTCGATCGAATATCTGAGAAAGGTTTGGGCGATCGAACGAAAGCCTGTCGTCAATTGCTGTTGAGAGGCTCAGGCCAAGTGCATCTGCAACACGGCACGGGGAGCTCGGCGGACTTTGCAGCGGATGGTTTCTAAACCGAGACGCTGGCAAGCTTCGTACCGGTGGCAGCCGGAAAATCCGTAATACTGACCATCTACTTCTAGCACGTCGATGGGTTCGTTTAAACCTACCTCGCGGATCGATTCCATCAGGGCGGCTACTTTCGTTTGGTCGTTGACTCGCGGCAAGGGGCGGCGAATCTGGTTGAGGGGTATTTCTGCAATCCTCATGGCGGCTGTCTGTTTTACTCTTATTTAAATCATACTCGTAATGACTTCGACTTGGTAAGCAAATGTCAGGGAATATTTAGATTGGGGGAGGTGCGATCGATCGTGCGACTGCAGCAAGAGTTCGATTTATGGTTTTTGATATTTCAATTCGCCGGTTAACAATTGTTGGGCTTGTTTTTTTAACCATCCTGTAATAAAAATTCTCAAAAACCATACAATAGCTGACGGTGTTACGCTGCACAACCCTGGACAAACAGGGCATACGCGATAGCAATACTTTCGCTATTGATAGCTAAAG
>NZ_JAUBTX010000105.1:0-2187 GCF_036705185.1 Microcoleus sp. B4-D4
TCCCAGACGCGAGCTTTGAGCGGTGCTTTCTGTCGTTTCAGATTTCTTCTCCCCACAATAAAACCACCCTGCCTAACGCCCCTTAAGAAGGGGGGGACAAGAGTCTTGTCAAAGTCCCCCGACTATCCGGGGGATTTAGGCGGATCTGGCTACTGCTAAAAGCGAAATTTCTCAGGGATTTAAGGCTTAAATTGACAGGCTCTAGGCTGTACCATTTCCCTAGCCAGAGAACTTCGATCGCCCTTGACGTTTTTTCTTTCCCTGCACCAAATTAAAAATCCAGATTTGCACACCATCCATATAAGTAAACACCACCGGAATCACCACCAAAGTCAACAGCGTGGAAGTCATCAAACCCCCAATTACCGCCATCGCCATCGGGCTGCGAACCTGAGAACCAGCGCCAATTCCCAGCGCAATCGGTACCATCCCAGCAATCATCGCAATAGTTGTCATCAAAATCGGCCGCAACCGCGCTATTCCAGAATCCAGCGTCGCCTCATACGTCGGTTCGCCTTCCTTCTGATTCATAATCGCGTAATCCACTAACAAAATCGAATTCTTCGTCACAATTCCCATCAGCAACACCACCCCAATCAAAGCGTACAAACCGAGGGATTTTTGTCCCACCAAAAGTCCCAGCAGCGCGCCACCGAGAGACAAAGGTAAGGCCGCCATAATTGTGATCGGATGCAGGAAATTTGCAAACAGCAACACCAACACGCCATAAATAAACAATACCGCCGTTCCCAGAGCCCCCGCAAAACCGCTGAAAATATCCTGCATCACCTTGGCATCACCCGAAGATTCTTGTTCCACACCGGGAGGTAAAGGATTCATTGCAGGCAGTTTCTTCACCGCCGCCGAAGCTTCTCCTAAAGTCGTACCCTGCAACAAATTGCCCTCTACAGATACTTGACGGGCTCTGTCGTAGCGATCGATCTGAGAAGGCCCGCTGCCCAAAGCAATATCCGCCACTGCCCTCAACGGCACCAAAGTATTATTTTTTCCCGGTACCTGCAGGTTCTTAATTGTTTCGATATCGCTGCGAAACTGCGGCGCTAACATCACATGAATTGGAATTTGTCTGTCCGGCAAATCAAATTTAGCCAGATTTGAATCAACATCTCCAATTGTTGCCAGAGATGCAGTGCGAGCAATTTGTTGCACCGATACACCCTGATCCGCCGCCCTAATTGGATCGGGTTTTACCAAAATCTCCGGCTTCACCAAACTCGCGCTAGATTCTACCTCAATCAGCCCCGGAACTTGCTTCATTTGTTGCGTCAGAGATGCCGCAGTTTTGGTTAAAGCTTCCGCATTTTCGCTCTTGAGGACGATCGACATTTGCTTCCTACCGCCCACACGCCCTTGAGCAAAACTCAGCCGCACGCCCGGAACATCCCGCAGTTTCGGCCGCATTTCCTCCTCAAACTTCTGTTGTCCGATTCGTTGACCGGCCGGCTTCAATTTCACGTACAGACTGGCTGAATTTACGCCGCTAGCGCCCCCTCCGCCGCCACCCGCACCCCCGGAGACAGTCGGAGCGCCTTCAGTCTCCAAAACGCTATCTACGGCTGGATGGGCGAGCAATAATTTAGTTGCTTGCTGCACTGCTAAATCTGTCTGCTGCAAGGTGGAACCGGGGGGCAATTCGATCGAGACAGTCGAAAGTCCGGTATCATCGCGATCGATAAAACCCGTCGGAATGAAAGGTATTAATTGAACGCTGCCGAAAAACAAAGCAATTCCTAAAATTAGGACGATCGCCCGATGCTTCAGCGCCCAAGTCAAAAGCCACCGGTACTGATAAGAAAGTTGGTCTTTTTTGAGTTCAGTCTCATGCCCTTTTTCCTTAAACAAATAAGCCGCCATCATCGGAGTCACAGTGCGGGCGACTAACAGCGAAAATAGCACCGATGCCGAAACCGTCACCCCAAAAGGCCGAAAAAACTGACCAGGAATTCCCGGCATAAAAGCCACCGGTGCAAATACCGAAACAATCGTCATCGTCGTCGCCACCACAGCCAAACCAATTTCAGCAGAAGCATCCAAAGCAGCTTGATAAGGCGTTTTCCCCATCCCGACGTGCCGTTCGATATTTTCAATTTCGACGATCGCATCATCAACTAATATGCCAACCACCAGCGACAGCGCCAACAAAGTCATGCTGTTAAGCGTATATCC
>NZ_JAUBTX010000106.1:0-2139 GCF_036705185.1 Microcoleus sp. B4-D4
TTGATTTACCTACTGAAATTAGTCCAGAAGTGACCTATCAATACTTTAGTGAAAATAGTAATTATAAAATTATTAACCTATGGTCTTTAATTGATGAAGACCGTGATTTTTTGGAACAAGAGGGTTTTTCTATCGCCAATTTAGAATTAATCGCCAAGGATGATATAGAATTAGAAGAATTATATATTAATAGTTTTGAATCGGCTGATAACCCAGTTTATCTATCTCGTAAAAGTAAAAAATTTGAAAGGGTAAATGCCAATAAAGGTATATACGATGTAATAAAAGGTCGATACTTTCAGCATAGCATCATAGAAACAGGCTATATCTATACAACCTGCCCCACCACAGGCGTAGTTTTAAGGTCAAATCAATCATTTCCGATAACTCCTCCTCTACCGGGAGGGATATTTTCCTGGCGTCCTATCCGTATCTATCGTTTTGTAGGCTCTGAAGTATTTTATTTAGTCTGTGCAGAGGGGTTGACAGGAGATAAAAGCTTTATTTACTTTCCTCGATTAGAATTAATCATTAAGTTTGGGCCTTATGTCAATTTATATGCCAGTGAAACCCAAATAACCAATGTTTTAAAAGCAGGCTTAGTGAGTTATTGGAAAGGAGTAGAAGCCTATATTTCCTCATCGTGCCAGAAAGAAGTAGCTGTTGATCTAGGCTGGTCTTATAACTTAGGGCATTATATTTGGCATGACATGTCTGGTTTGCAATATTTATATTCTAATGGAACACTAAGTAAAGTCAGGAAATTTTTGGTTGGTTATTATGAATACATCAATATAGGTGATACTTATCCAGAAATCCAGTCAGAACAGATCGTCCGTTGGTCAGATCCACAAGATTGTTGGAATCTTTTCAAAACTGTTATAGACCAAAATTATATAACTGTATGGCCCACAGACTTGTTCATTCAAGAAGAATTAGCAAACCGAATTTATCAAGGAGCAGTGAAAAGATGTAACCCCAATGTTTTGCAAAAAATAGGAGAGGCTAAACAACATTTTCCTTTAATCTGGATAGCAATTCGCAGTCACTACCGATTTTGGTTATCTCAAGTTGAAGGCATCGCTAATATTATTAATACTTTACAGCAAGATTATCCTAATTTAGCTGTTGTTTTTGATGGCTGGGGGAGGCATGAAAGGGATGATCCTCGTGCTGAATCGGAGATTAAACGGGAAACAACAATTATAGAGGAAATACTAGCTTTAGTCCATACAGATATTAAAGCCTATAATTTAATTGGAAACATGAGTTATGAACGGGTTGCTTGGGTTCAAGCAATAGATATTTATATTTCTCCATACTGTTCCGGTTTGTTTTTTCCAATTATAATTGCCAATAAGCCAGGAGTTGTTCATGGGCCGGGATACAATTCATATACGCTTCAAACAGGTGAATTTTCTCCATTTATTCGAGAAAACCTGACAGAATCTATTTTTCTACCCGCAGACTATGTTGAGGAGGGTCAGCCATTGGGCTTTACCAATTACGATATTAGTTGGCAAAAAGTTTATGATGCAAGTATTAATTTACTTAAAAAAAAATCTGAACAAAATTTAACTTCTGAACAAGAAAGCTCAGATAAGATTGAAGATAGTTTGGACATCAAGAAAATGCCGATAGAACCTAAGATGATAGAAGAAGCAATTGCCCAGTGGCGAGAGCAGGGGGGGTTAAATTTACAAGCAGATAATAATAGCCTATTAAATAGCTTAGAACCTATATCAACTATCCTGATTTTACCTGAACAGTTATCTATTCTTTCAGGTGAAATTGTGGAAAAAGGTTCTAGGAAACAGTTGGTTAGTCCAACAGGAAATCAAGACTTAGTGTCTTATGGCCCCTATATTGATGTTCCTGATGGATTGTATAAAATTCGGGTTAACTTTGAGTTTTTAGAAGGTGATTCCGACTCAGACAGAGAATTAGCAGAGTATGGTCAGATTGGTTATAAACTAGATATAGTGAGTGAATTTGCTTATGTTTGGCAGGAAATAAATGTCCCTACTAGACAAGACAAACTAGAGTTTTTCCTAGAGTTAGCGGATGCTAATAACCTAGAAATTCGGTTTTGGGCAACAGGGAGAGCTTTTGCCATAAATTCGATAGAATTGAACTTGC
>NZ_JAUBTX010000065.1:0-31960 GCF_036705185.1 Microcoleus sp. B4-D4
TTATATTGCCGAGGCGCTCTCAAATTCACTCATCTTTCTAAATGCTGTTTTCTGACTTTTTCAGCAAGCCCTAATTACATAAAGACTTCTTGCTAGGTCAGGCTTTCACGCGAAATATTATGTAATTAATTTTGCACGACTACTTAAAAGACTTTCGTCAAGCAGCATACGATTTATTGGTGCTGGCTCTCCTGTGCAACATTCAAGCTGATGGATGCAGTGATGACCACCAGGAATGTGTGATGTTTAGAACGCTCTGATGTAATTCATATGGATTGCACCACCAATGTTGGCGCGGTCTATGACGAAGCTGACATTTTTGCCTTTCCGAGTCTTGAAGAAGGTAGTGGGGTGGTTACCTATGAAGCTATGGCTCACAGGTTGTCAGTGCTCACTTCACCTATGGGAGCGGGCGCAATTGTCCGGGACGGCACAGATGGGCTAGTCGCAGCACCCTACGACTCTGATGCTCTTGTGGAAAGCTTGCGAAAGCTTGCTTTTTCGCCGGAGTTGAGATCGCAGATGGGTGATAGTGTTCGCCAGCAAGCCGAGAAATTTACCTGAGAAAAAGTAGCGTGCCGGCGGAAAAATTTGGTGCAGGAGAAATTGAAGTTTTAGGAAATAGGACAATCCTCTGAAAGAATTCTTGCTCTGCAACTTCCTTTTTCCTGCGAATATTTCTATGAGTGCATTTTCAGGCTTAGGGTTTTTTGGGGATAATTTTTGCGGGTATTCCGACTGCGGTTGCGCCCGGTGGTACGTCGCAAAGAACTACAGCATTAGCACCTATCAAAGCGTGGTCGCCGATCGTTATGGAGTGAATAATTTTTGCTCCTGCACCGATATCGACGTGACCGCCAATTTTGACATTAGAAACAATTGTGACCTGTTGAAAAATTAGACAGTTCGGGCCAATAGATGCATCTGGATGAATAACTATGCCATTAGGATGAACCATAACGAGTCCCCCTCCTATTTGGCAGTTCAAAGGGATGTCAGTTCCAGTTACAATGCTCCAAAATCGATGTTCGATTACGTTCAACCGGGAGAAAAAATACCCTAAAATTCCACCTTGATGCTGCCATTTTTGATAATTGCGGATAGATTTTAGAAGTTGGCGACTAGGATCCCACCACTGGCGAAGTTTTTCGCGGCTCCAATCTGGCTCGGTGGCAGAAACGACAGGTGTAGTTATTGATTGAACCATTATTTGTGCAAAAGAACAGACAAGATATAATGACAATTAAGATTACATAATTGTCATTATATCTTGTCTGGTTGGTGATTGACAATATTTTTTTCAATTCTCTAGCAATCCTATTTGAGTTGTAATGTTGTTTTTGTAGCTTCCCAGGTTTTTCGGGTAGGCACGGCGGGGCAATAACCATACAAATTATTTACAATTCACACAAGATTGCTAGACGGTCAACTTATAATTATTTAGTTGACGAGTTGATGTCTACAAACAAGCAGTGGCGATCGCACTCTTTGTGCAACAATCACAATTGCCAAAGAACTCCACAATTGCGTAAAAGCATCTATCGCTATAGAGGCGGTAGATCTCTAGTTTATTTAAGTAACAGAAGAGAAAGGTCACTTTTTCTGGCACTAATTTAAGGATTGTTTTCGACAGGGCGGGATTTGAGAATTTTAGCAGGGATGCCAACGGCAGTTTGACCAGCAGGAACATCTGATAAAACGACAGCATTTGCACCGATATTTACGTCGTCTCCCAGGTTGACCTTGCCGAGAATTTTTGCACCGGCGCCGACGTTCACCCGATCGCCCAATTGAGGCGATTCTAGCGGTTTGTCCAAATAGCGGTTCCCCAGGGTAACGCCTTGGCGGATGATGCAGTCGTCACCGATCGTACAATATCCGTGAATAATAATAGCGTTCTGATGTTCAATCACCACGCGACGGCCGAGCTTTACCGTATAAGGCAAATCTATACCGTAGGTGTTGCGGACTTTTCGGTAGAGCGATCGATACAAAATGCTCAAGGGAGCTCGCAGCAGTTTTGGTTCTAGCTGCATCCTCCAGACACCGAATCTTTGAACTGCTACGGCACGAAATCCCGGTTTTGTCCAATCGCGACCGTGAGCGATCCAGTCTTCTTTAATCTGCTGCCACAATCCCTGTTCCGAGTTTTGTACTGGAGTTTCACTTGCGATTAAATTTGATTCCGTCACCATAAGCTGTACTCAAGATTTTGTCTAATTTAAGTTATCAATAGATGCCGCTTATCGTCAGATCTTGCTCTTTTTTTTCAGGGATATTCAACCCGGATTCTTCTATTTAAAATATGAATGCTGGGTGAATCAAGCAATCTTTGACTGACCAGGAGCGACCTGGCTTTTTTGCTTTGATTTATTTACAAATACCATTTAAAAGTTTTTTGAATCTTCAATCTTACCTCCCTTGAAAAATACACTATTCGTGACAAAATCCGTCAGTAAGTTTGGTGGATCGCCATCTGGCTTACCTTGAAGTACGCGGCGCAGCCTCCAGACTCCAAAGCCCGAAGCCCAGGATACATCTGTTAACGCTGTGTAAACCAAGCCGTAGTTTTTGATAAAATAGCGTCGCCGGGAATCAAACCAATACTGGGGCAGCCGCTTGGGGGCTGCTTTGGTGTCTGTTACGCCTGAGCTTTGGCCGACTAAGTGGACAACGCGACTTTCAGGCACGTACCAGCAACTCCAGCCAGCTTTCTGAGCTTGCAGGCAAAAGTCCATTTCTTCGCAGTACATGAAATAAGCTTCATCCATCAAGCCAATCTTTTCAAATACTTCGCGACGGACGATCATGCTGGCTCCAGCTACCCAATCAGTTTGACAGGTTTTTTGGGAAATCGGAGGCGCTGCGGCCCATTTTTTCAATAACTTGGATATAAAGCCTGTCCGCCAACCAAAATCGAGTTCGGTCAAGAGATTGTGAAACCGAAAAGCTGACTCTTGGGGCGTACCGTCGGGGTCTTCCAAGCGGCTGCCGGCGATGCCGGCTTCGGGGTTGGAGTCCATGAAGTCAACCAGTGCTTTCAGAGCTCCTGGGCGAACTACGGTGTCTGGGTTGAGCAGCAGGACGTAAGGGGGGGGATTGGTGGATTCAAGGGCGGGACGGATCAGGGCGTTGTTCCCGTAGGCAAATCCGCCGTTGCGCTCTAGGGGAACGAAGGAGGCCCATTCGCTCCAGCCGAATGTGGCTATAGCGGCTGGTATTTCTTCGGTAGAATTGTCGCCTGAAGCATTGTCGCCAACTACAACCCGCGTACCGGGGAGCGATCGCACTTCGGTAACTAGAGAGCGCAAGCAGTCTATTGTCAAACTAGAGGTTCGGTAGTTAACAATGACAACCAGCAGTGGATATGAGTGATTTGGCTCGCTGGCATTGGACATAGGTGCAGTTTTTGGTTTAACAACTTTTTAGCTCAAGTTGTACCGATCTGGCAAGCTGGAGCGATGACTAATAGTATTTTTATTGGTTTTGGTGAGAAAGACTGTTTTTTGTGCCATATTTCCGAAGTCCCGCCGCTCTGCATCACAGTCGATATTGCCTGTAAACCTGACTTGCCGCTCGGTGCAGCAGCGAATGTCGGTAAACTAACCCTTTCATGTCATCGGAATAGCCACCGCCAATGACGCAGGCAATCGGATAGCCACCAGCTAAACAAGTAGATAAAACTTGCATTTCGCGACGAAATAACCCGGTATCAGTTAAAGCTAATTTTCCGAGTTTGTCGGCCTGATGAGTGTCAGCTCCGGCATCGTAGAATACTAAATCTGGCTTGAGATCGGAGAGTATATCTGGCAAGTATTTAGCCAAAGTTTGTAAGTATTCGTCGTCCTCCATACCGACGGGCAAAGCTACATCTAAATCGCTCTTTTGTTTGGTGCCAGGAAAATTTACCTCGCAGTGCATCGAAAAAGTAAAAACACTGCTGTCATTTTGGAAAATTACAGCGGTTCCGTCTCCTTGGTGCACGTCTAAATCGACAATTAAAACTTGGCGAACTAAACCTATTTTTTGCAAGACTCTAGAGGCGATCGCCAAATCATTAAAAATACAAAAACCAGAGCCGTAATTCGGGAATGCGTGATGAGTTCCGCCCGCAGTATTGCAAGCCAAACCGCATTCTAAAGCAAGCTTAGCAGTTAGCACAGTCCCGGAGGAGGCGATACAAGTGCGGTTGACCAGGGCCGGACTCCAAGGCAGACCAATTCGCCGTTGAGCTTTGTCATCCAGCGTTCCGTTGCAGTAAGCTTGAATGTAATCGCGATTGTGGACTAGCTGAATCCATTCTGACCCTAAAAGTTCCGGAGCGTGAAATTGCGATCGCTCTGCTACCCCATCCGCCAGCAGCATTTCGTAAAGCAGCCCGAACTTTGCCATCGGGAAGCGGTGACCGGGCGGCAGTGGCGCAACATAATCTTCGTGGTAGATAATTGGTAGGTCCATGACGATGATTGTAGAACGAATAGACGAATCGAATAATTCTTGTCGATCGCCCTATTCGAGCCCGTTCGCTTACAGGCTTTTGGAGGAGAAGTCCAATTGAAAGCCTGCAACCTCAAATTTAAATTCGCTGGAGAACCTGTATATGCAACTAGAAACAGTCTGGGAGTCCGGCAGCAACAACCCCGAAAATGCTGAGAACTTCGATCGTATCGCTCAGTGGTGGAAAAACCTCAACGGCAAAAAAATTAGCTGGGTTGAGCGACTGATTCCGCAAATTGGCGGTATGAGCGAAATTCACTGGCAAGCCCAGCGTTTTGACGTAACATTTGTGATAGTCAATCCTGAAATTCGCGAAGATACTCTCTATTGGTACAAACCCGATTCTCCTGTCAAACGCAACACCACAGTTCAGAAACTAGAACTAGACAACCTGCAACAGCAATTGTATCTCTATCCTCAGTTGGAATCAGAAGTGGTAATTCGCATAGGATTTCCCGAAGTGAAATATCAAACACTTGAATTAAACAATCCAGAGTTTGCGCTGGGGGAAGATAATATATTGCTGCTGTGGGAGGCTGAGCAAGAACTTGAAATTAAAATATCCCTCAGCAATGAAAATCTTGCTAAACTTAAGGAATTGTTGGCAGAGAAAAGACTGAGAAAAGAGTTGATATAGCCTTTCGAGCTATCATAGGAGGTACTATCCGGGATAGGGCCTAGGACTATGGGCATAGGGCTATGGGCGTACCTCACCACGCTTGAGAACCGCTATACTCTTAGTTGCCAAATATCTTAAGACTTAGGCACGGGTGTCTCGAAACCGCGTTTTTTTCACAGCAATACACACGTTGCAGCCCGGAGCAAAAGTAAAAAACCGGGTTGTTTCGCATCGGGGTGCGTCTAGGTGTGTATCTCTGCTCAAACCTTTTGAAGGTGGTAGCTGAATGTTCAGAAGCTTGGGTTCTCGTACCCAGTTTCTTGGGCCGGTCGTGGCTAATTCATGATTTTTTTAGGCAATTTAATTGTTCCTAGAAAACTTAGATTTATTGTGGCACTAAAATACAATCAAAATGCGGTTGATTTGAGTTGCGAATTTAAGCTTAGCTGCCCAAAACTTGCTCGTAGACAAAGTGCGTTATTGATGAACCAACTCCTCAAAAAATACTCTATTGGCTGAGCGAATAAAAATTAATATGATAATTTTTATTTCACAAAAATACTTGACTTATTAAATAATCCCTCTCCGGTCAACACGCTAAAATTCCCAATGGCAAGACATAATATGGCGCTCGACAAAAAAACAATTCATATTTTAATTGTAGACGATCGACCCAATAACCTCCGGTTTCTCTCAAATATATTGACGAAAGAAGGGTATAAAGTTCAGCGGGCAATTTCGGGGAAAATGGTGGTAAATGCTAAATTTACCGTTCTTCCAGACTTGATTTTGCTAGATATTTCTATGCCGACCATGAACGGCTACGAAGTATGCGAAAGACTGAAAGCTAACGAAAAGACTCGCGAAATACCGGTGATTTTTCTGAGCGTTTTTAATGAAACTTGTCAGAAAGTCAAGGCTTTTGAAGTGGGCGGTGTTGACTACATTTCTAAACCTTTTCAAGTAGAAGAATTTTTGGTGCGGATTGAAAGTCAACTGACTATACAACAGCTATCGAAACAATTAAAACAGCAGAATGCCGAACTGCAACGAGAGGTAAAATTTCGCAATCAAACAGAAACAGCACTCCGGGAAAGCCAAGAAAGGTTGCAGAAATTGGCGGTGAATATACCGGGAGTTATTTATCAATTTATGCGAAAATCGGATGGAAGTTTCCAATTTGAATATATCAGTTACGCTTGTCGGGATATTTACGAATTGGAGGCCAAAGAAATATTAAAAGATTATAATTTATGCTGCAATCAAAATCATCCTGATGACCTAAAATATCTGGAGAAAAAAATTTGCGAGAGCGCTCGAACTTTAGAACCCTTTGCTTGTGAATGGCGGATTGTTACGCCATCGGGCAAACTCAAATGGCTGCAATCGAATTCTCGACCAGAAATGCGTGATAATGGCGATATTGTTTGGTATGGGGTACTTTTTGATATCAGCGATCGCAAGCAAGCAGAAATAGAATCGGCCTCAACTAAATCTGCTTTAGAACGGCAAGTTCAGCGAGAGTTGCTGATTGCAAAAATAACTCAAGAAATTCGATCGAGCTTGCAGCCGGAAAAAATCTTTCAAACGGCTGCAACTCAAATCGGTCAGGCATTCCGCGTCAATCGCTGTTTGATTCATACTTACGTTACTAGCCCCCAAGTCGATCTTCCTCTGGCGGCTGAGTATCTCCAACCTGAGTGGGAATCAATGCGGAACGTCATCGTTCCAATTTGGGGCAATCCTCACGTCGTACAAATGATGATCCAAGACCGGGCGATCGCCTCCAACGACGTTTACTCAGAGCCTCTTTTGCAAGCTGCTGAATCGATTTGCCGCGTGGTTGGGTTGAAATCGATGCTGGCAATTCGCACTTCCTACCAAGGGATGGCAAACGGCGCTATTGGTTTGCACCAGTGCGATCGCCAACGCGAATGGACAAAAGATGAAATCGACTTGTTAGAAGCTGTGGCGGGTCAAGTCGGAATTGCGATCGCTCAAGCTAAACTGATCGATCGAGAAAAAAACCGACTCGTGCAGCTCGATCGGCAAAATAAACAGTTGCAAGCAGAAATTCGCACCCGCGTCCGCGCCGAACAAGCTCTACAAGAATCCGAAGCTGAATTGCGGGCGATTTTTACCGCCATGACTGACATAGTTTTAGTGAGAAATGCAGAAGGGCGCTGCATCAAAATCGCCCCGACAGCAGCGGTCAATTTGGTGAAATCTCCCACCGAAATGATCGGCAAAACCGCCCACGAAATCTTGCCGAAACCTGCGGCAGATTTGGTATTAAATACCATCCAACAAGTTCTCAAAACGAAGCAAAGCATCAATATTGAATATAGCTATACACTCGGAGAGCGCGAAGTTTGGCTCGACGCTAAACTTTCTGTGCTTTCTGCTGAATCAGTGATTGTGGTAGCGCGAGATATTAGCGATCGCAAACAAGCAGAATCTGCACTCAGAGAAAGCCAGCACTTCATTCAGGCGATCGCCGATTCCAATCCCAACCTATTGTACGTTTACGATTTAATTGAACAGCGAAATGTTTATTGCAACCGACAAATTGCTGCGATGCTGGGCTACAACGCCCAAGAAGTACAAGATATGGGTACAGAAATGATGTCAATGTTGCTCAACCCCGACGATTGGCCAGACGTTCTTGAAGGCGTCCAAAAAGTGGAGCGAGCCAAAGACGGCGATGTCATTGAATGTCAATACCGCATGAAACACAAAAACGGTGAATGGCGGTGGATGCACAGTTGGGATACAGTATTTCTCAGAACAACTGACGGTAAACCCAAACAAATTCTCGGCACGGCTAATGACACAACAGACCGCAAATTAGCCGCCGAAAAACTGCTAGCATCGCAGCAAAGAATCTCATTTTTATTGCAGCAAACGCCGATCGCAGTGATCGAGTTAAACCTCAATTTAGAAATTATCACTTGGAATCCGGCTACCGAAAAAATTTTTGGCTACAGCAAAGAAGAAGTTATCGGCCAGACTATCCCGGATTCCCTCGCCCCAAACAACTGTTACAACCAAATATTTCAAATATTAAGCAATAAAATTAATGCCGATTCTTGTGCCTCTTGCACCACCCACAAAACTATTACCAAAGATGGTAGAAGTATCGTTTGCGAATGGTATAATACTCCGCTAATTGACGATAATGGTACAGCGATCGGCATCGCTTTAATGGCTGTAGATATTACCGAACGCCAGCAAGCACAAACTGAACTGCAAGAAAGTGCTTTGCGACAAAGAGCGATCGCCCGAATCATTGAAAGAATGCGCCAGACATTAGATATCCAAGAAATCTTTCAAACTACAACAAGAGAATTGCGCCAAACCATGAAGTGCGATCGAGTCGCCCTTTACCGTTTCAATCATGACTGGAGCGGCGAATTTGTAGCAGAATCAGTTGATAGTAAGTGGACTTCTTTCATGCAAGCACAGCAGGTAGATTCTAAATTTACTGAAAGTGCTTTAAAAAACGAACAATGCCTTGTCAAAAAATTCGAAATCGCCTCCCAAAAAGTATGCGATACTTATTTGCAAGAAACTGCTGGCGGAGCCTACAGCCGAAGTAAAACTTACCTTTGCGTCCCAGATATTTACAAGCAAGGATTCAATAATTGCTACATCCAACTATTAGAAAAATTTCAAGCAAAATCCTACATTACTGTGCCAATTTTCTGCGGCGAAAAACTCTGGGGACTGCTAGCATCCTATCAAAATTCAGCTCCCCGCCAGTGGAGCGAATCTGAAATCAACGTTGCAGTTCATGTGGGCACTCAGCTAGGAGTAGCATTGCAGCAAGCAGAATTGCTCGCCCGCACTCAAAGACAGTCAATGGAACTACTTAAATCCAAAGAAAACGCCGAAGTTGCCAACCGCGCCAAAAGCCAATTTCTCGCTTCCATGAGCCACGAACTCCGCACGCCTCTCAACGCCATTCTCGGTTTTTCGCAAGTCATGGCCCGCAACAGTTCCATCACGCAAGAACAAAAAGAATACATAGAAATTATCAACCGCAGCGGCGAACATTTACTGGAACTGATCAATGATGTTTTGTCAATGTCCAAAATAGAAGCAGGTCAAATTACTATCAATCAAAGCCGCTTCAACCTCTACAATCTTCTCAGTAGTCTCAGAGAAATGCTGCAACTAAAAGCTAACTCAAAAGGGTTGCGCCTCATCTTTGAAAATATCGGCGATTTGCCACAGTACATTGAAACAGACGAATCGAAATTGCGACAAGTTTTAATTAACCTGATCGGCAATGCCATTAAATTTACTCAACATGGAACCGTTACTTTGTGCGTTAGCAGCCAAGTAGAAAATAACGCCGCCGGACAAGAAGAAGCCCAATTGCATTTTGAAATTGCCGACACGGGACCCGGCATTTCTCCGTCTGAAGTTATTACATTATTTCAGCCCTTCGTGCAAACAGAAACAGGTCGCAAGTCTATGCAGGGAACCGGGCTAGGATTGCCAATTAGCCAACAGTTCGTCAAGATTATGGGAGGTAACATTGCTGTTGAAAGTCAAGTGGATCGAGGCACAATTTTTACTTTTAATATCCGCGTTAACGTCGTAACAGAAAGTGACGAACAAGAAAAACCTGCCGTTAAACCAGTTATTGCTTTAGAAGCCGGACAGCAAACCTATAGGATATTAATAGTTGAAGATGTAACGGAAAATCGCCAACTGCTGTTTCAGCTCCTCGTACCGCTCGGATTTGAAGTCCGTGAAGCAATTAACGGTAAAGAAGGAGTTGCTTTGCAGTCTACTTGGAAGCCGCACCTGATTTTGATGGATATGCTGATGCCAGTTATGGACGGCTACGAAGCTACAAAACAGATCAAGCAAACTCCAGAAGGTAGAGAAATAATAATTATTGCCCTGACTGCTAGTGCTTTTGACGAGCAGCGACAAATGATTTTATCTGCTGGTTGTGACGATTTGATCTGTAAACCGTTTCGGGAAGAGGTACTATTTGAAAAGATAGCGTATCACCTGAATCTGCGTTATATTTATGAGGAAGAAAACTCATCTATTTCTGATTCAGCACCCCGACAGGTTCAAAGTTTGACCACCGAGGATTTGAGTGTAATGCCCGCAGACTGGGTGGTCGATTTATACCGAGCAGCACTTTGCGTTGACGACAATCGCATCCTCGGACTGATCGCTAAAATTCCCGAAACTGAGGCAAATCTCGCTAATGCTTTAACAGATTTAGTCGATAATTTTCGGATAGATATCATTATCGATTTAACTCAATTATATTATGATGAACGACGAGCCATTACCAGCGACTCCTAGAGACATTCTGATCGTTGACGATATGCCGGACAACTTGCGACTTTTATCGACTATGCTAGAATCCTACGGGTATCAAGTTAGGAAGGCGATTAACGGACAACTGGCTCTGCAAGCAGCACAAATATCTCCTCCAGATTTAATTTTACTAGATATTAATATGCCGAAAATGAACGGCTATGAAGTTTGTGCAAATTTAAAAAAATTTGAAAATACTAAAGATATTCCGGTGATTTTTATTAGTGCGCTAGATGAGGTGATGGAAAAAGTTAAGGCTTTTCAAGTAGGAGGAGTAGATTATATTACTAAGCCATTTCAAGTAGAAGAAGTCTTGGCCCGCGTGGAAAGCCAACTTTCTTTGCGTTTGCTGCAATCGAAACTGCAACGGCAAGCTAGGGAATTGCACGATCGCAATTCCAGATTGCAGGAAGAAATCGTGGAAAGGCAGCGGGCGGAAGAATCAATCCGGTTTTTGCTGGAAACGACGCGGGCGATCGGCGAAGCTGCGGACTTTCATTCAGCTTTAGAAGCAATTCTGCACCAACTTGGCGAAACAATCGGATGGGATGTAGGAGAAGCTTGGATTCCCAATGCAGAAGGAACTGCGCTGCAATCTGCCAGGGGCTGGTATGCGAGTAACGCCAGCATGGAACCCTTCCGCACCCAAAGCGAACAACTGACATTTGCCATGAATATCGGGCTGCCGGGACGAGTTTGGGCATCCAAGGAACCGGAATGGGTAGAAGATATTTCCCAGGGCTACCCAGATTTTTTACGAAGTGAAGTAGCACAAGAACTCGGATTTAAAGCAGGTTTTGGCGTGCCGATTTTGGTAGGCGATGAAGTATTAGCAGTGCTAGTTTTTTTTCAAATTTTGCCTTCTCCGAAAAACGCGCGCTTTATAGACATTTTCAATGCGGTTGGCACTCAATTAGGTGGCTTAATTCAGCGCAAACAAGCCGAAGAATTGCTGCGAATTGCTGAAGAAAGATATCACAGCATTGTAGAAAATGCGATGGAAGGCATTTTTCAAAGCACTCCTTCTGGAGGCTATCTCAGCGCTAATCCAGCTTTGGCAAAATTGTACGGTTACGATTCGCCAGCAGAACTGATGTCTAGTATTGAAAATATTGCCGAACAACTATACCTTGACCCGGAACGCCGCCTGGAATTCGTGGCTGCTATGGATGCAGAAAATGCGGTTTCGGGGTTTGAATCTATCGTATGCCGCAAGGACGGAAGCCAGATTTGGGTGTCAGAAAATGTCCGCGCCGTTCGGGATTCACAAGGCGTTATGATGTACTATGAGGGTACTGTTTCTGATATTACAGAGCGGAAATTAGCGCAAGAAGAACTCAAGATTCAACAGGAACAAAGCGAGAAATTGTTGTTAAATATTCTGCCCAAACCAATAGCAGAACGTTTGAAAGCCCAGCAAAGCACGATCGCCGACAGTTTTGCCGATGTAAGTGTTTTATTTGCTGATATTGTTGGCTTTACTGAACTGTCGGCGAGAATGTCTCCGACGGAGTTGGTAAAGCGATTGAATGTGATTTTTTCTCACTTCGACCAGTTAGCTGAAATGTACGGTGTGGAGAAAATCAAGACTATTGGTGATGCTTACATGGTAGTGGGGGGATTGCCTACGCCGAGACATGACCACGCGGAGGCGATCGCCCAAATGGCCTTGGGAATGCAGGCAAAAATAGCCAAGTTGTCGGCCGAGACAGGAGAAAAACTGGCAATTCGCATCGGCATCAATTCCGGGCCGGTGGTGGCGGGAGTGATTGGTGTTAGCAAGTTTACCTATGATTTGTGGGGAGATACGGTGAATGTGGCGTCGAGGATGGAGGGTACGGGTTTTGCCGGCAGAATTCAAGTTACTGATGTTACTTACGAGCTTTTAAAAGATAAGTATTTGTTGGAGATGCGAGGCGTAATTCCGGTGAAAGGTAAGGGGAATATGAGGACTTATTGGTTGTTAGAAAAAAGGTAAAAATTGGGCATGGGGCATGGGGCATGGGGCATGGGGCATGGGCATGGGCATGGGGCATGGGCATTATCAGTAGTCATCAGTTATTTGTGAGTGGCTACCAATAACTGATGACTACTGACTAATGACTGATGACTGATGACTAATGACTAATGACTAATGACTAATGACTAATGACTGATGACTGATGACTGATGACTAATGACTTCTGCTATGATGAAAGTGGTTAAAGAAACTTTACATAATAGCCGTGACAAGCGAATTTCAAAGGTGGTACCCGCCACGCGATCGATCCGTGGAATCAATCGAAAGCATCTAAAATCTAAAATCCTCAAGCCCCCGACTCGATCCGTGGGGTAAATCCAAAATCTAAAATCTAAAATCTAAAATTGAATGACTGCACAACAATTAGTATCTGCGACGAGTTTTGAGAAGCTGATTTGGACTTGGAAAGGTCACAAAATCCAATATACCGTCCAAGGAACCGGCCGCCCTCTGATCTTGATTCACGGGTTTGGGGCTTCTATAGGACATTGGCGGCAAAATATCCCCGCACTCGCGGCGGGCGGCTACCGGGTATTTGCGCTGGACTTGTTGGGATTCGGGGCTTCAGGCAAACCTGCGCTTGATTATACGCTGGAATTGTGGGAAGAATTGCTGACAGATTTCTGGACAGAATTGGTACAGGAACCGGCGGTATTTGTCGGAAATTCGATCGGCGCTTTGCTGAGTTTGATGGTAGTCGCCAACCATCCAGAAATATCAGCCGGCGGTGTGTTAATCAACTGTGCCGGCGGGCTCAACCACAGACCGGAGGAATTGAATTTCCCGCTGCGAGTAGTGATGGGGACTTTTACTAAATTAGTTCGATCGCCCGTCATCGGCCCGTTTGTCTTCAACAACATCCGCCAAAAACACCGCATCCGCAACACCCTGCGCCAAGTCTACGGGAACCGCGAAGCCATCACCGACGAACTCGTAGAACTCCTCCACGCGCCCTCCTGCGAGCCCGGAGCTCAACAAGTTTTCGCTTCCATTCTCACAGCCCCAGCAGGCCCTCAACCGTCAGAATTACTGCCAAAGGTCGATCGTCCGTTATTGGTACTTTGGGGTGCAGACGACCCCTGGACGCCGATCGCCGGCAGCAAAATTTACCAAGAATTGGCCACCAACGATCGACCAGTGAAATTTGTTTCAATTCCCCACACCGGCCACTGTCCCCACGACGAGCGGCCCAGTGAAGTCAACGCTCTGATTTTGGACTGGCTGCAGGAATTGAACTAAAATTTTTCGGGGGAATGCCAGAAAAGGGCAATCGAGCAAAACCCTTGCACAGCAAAGGTTCTGCCTCCATCCACCGCACCCGCCGCCCGGATTGGAAAGACTAAAAAAAAACTTTGCTAAAAAGTCTTGACACATTCGGGCGAGTCGGCTATATTGATGGACGTGTGAGGAGCGAACCAGAGAAAGCACCGAGACGAAACACGGCCAGTCGTCGGTGCTTTTTCTGTGGAAAGACATTTTTAAGCTATTATAGGGACACGGCAATGCCGTGTCCCTATAATTTTGGGAAAATTATTATTGCTAGAAATATCAGCCGCCCAAAACAAATTGTTCGATCGCAGCCACCACCCCATCTTCCTCCACATCCGGCGCTACCCAATCAGCAATAGCCTTCACACCATCAGGAGCATTCCCCATCGCCACGCCCACACCCGCGTAGGAAATCATTTCCAGATCGTTAAAATTGTCGCCGATCGCCATCACCTGAGCCGACTGCAAACCCAAAACTTTTTCGGCTAAATACTGCACCCCATCTCCCTTACTCGCCAAAGGATGCGTAGCTTCAAAAAAAGTAGCCACCGATTGAGTCAAATAAAGCTCCGCAGGCGTGTAGCGCTTCCGCATACTGCTGAGCAAGCCGTGGAGTACCTCTGGATTCTCGCACAAAGCCAAAACCTTCGTCGGTTCCCCCGGCATATCTCGCCGCAAATCTTGAATTACAATTGGTTCAATGCCCGATCGTTCGGCATAAATTCGGGTAGCTGCTGTAATTTCCGGTACGTAAAGTTTGTCGTCAATATAGAAATGGATCGAAAGGAGCGATCGGTAATCCAGTGCTTCAAAATGCTCTAATAGTTGCAGAGCAGTTTGTTTCGACAGCGGCAAGTGTCGCAGTCGCTTTTGAGTAGCTGGATCTTGAATCCACGCGCCCTGGTAGCAAATCAGCGGCAAAGTTGAGCCAATTTCTGAGTGAAAACGCAAAGCCGATTTGTACATCCTGCCCGTAGCGATGGCCACTTTCACTCCCCGCGACTCGGCAGCCAAAACTGCCTGCTTGACGGGTTGTCGGATGTCGTTGGACAAACCTGCGATCGTGCCGTCGATATCTAGTACCAGTAGTTTAATCTCTGCGGTACCAAAAGCGCGATCGGTAGCATTCGCTGGATTTGAGGCAATTATATTCTGCATGATTTTGAAATTTTAGCTGTTGATTTGCACCCACCAATTTATTTTGGCACTGGCACATAAGTTTTGTTTGCATCTAAATTGTCTGTTATCTTTGAGAAGAATATGGAGAGAGAGCCCGAATAGAGAAGAGGAAAGGGTGGACAGGATTTGACTGCCAACGGGAATAGGTCATTGAAATATACAATTTAAATGCCTGTAGAGCGTGCCGCCAGCACCGAAAACTGTCTCAATAGCGCCTCAAACCACTTTTTGCCTCAGTCCCGATCGCAGCTTGTTTACTTATTCACTCACCAGCCCTCTTAATGCGATCTTGATTTACAATTACTGCACAGTGCCCCCGGCAATATCTCAACCATTATCTCATCATTCATACCCACTTATTCAATTGACAATTGACAATCTAAAATCATCATTTCTTGTTACCATGCTTTCTCGTTACCATGCTCTGTCTCGTAACGCAGAAGCCGAAGTTTATGCCTCCTTTTACTTCGTTAATCATCAGAAACAGAGGACTATAATAAGTGTTTCAGTCATTAAATTTTTGTTGCTAAAATTATTTGTATCATTCCCGATTGATTGCCGTAACAAAAAAAGTTTGTAGTGCGGATAATCGTCCGCACTCGAACCAATCTTATTGTTTTTAATCGAGTGAACGCGAGATTATTCCCATCTTTTGATCTCAAATATCCAATCCCCAACTGTACTTAAAAACTACCGCATTCACAGCATGATTACTATTCCAGGATATCGCATAGACGGAGAAATTTATACAAACGATCGCACAGTTATTTATCGAGGAATGCAGCTTGAACAACAAAAACCAGTTATCCTCAAAACTCTCGCGCAGCCCTACCCAACCCCAGCACAAATAGCCCAACTCCTGCACGAAGCAGAAATCCTCAAAAATTTGAATTTGCCAGGAACAGTTAAGCTTTACCAACTCGAAAAATACAATCACGTTCCTGTTTTAATTTTAGAAGATTTTGGCGGCATTTCTCTCAAAAAATTTCTCACCAACAACCAGCTAGAGTTACAACAATTTCTGCAAATCGGTATCAAACTAGCAGAAACTCTCGGCCAACTCCACGAACACCATATCATCCACAAAGATCTTAAACCGAGCAATATTATTGTCAAAATCGAGACGGGGGATGTCAAAATTGCTGATTTTGCGATCGCCTCCCTGCTACCGGGCGAAAACCCCGCCCTCCACCATCCCAATTTACTCGAAGGCACCCTCGCCTATATGTCGCCAGAACAAACTGGCCGCATGAATCGGGCGATCGACTACCGCACCGATTTTTATTCTCTCGGCATCACTTTTTATGAAATACTCTGCGGTGAAGTGCCTTTTAGTGCGATCGATCCGATGGAATTAGTACATTGCCATATTGCCAAAAAACCACTTGCTCCTTGTGAGAATCAAAAACAAAACATCCAAGGCATAATCAATCAAGCACAAACCGACGAAATTCCTCAAGTCGTTTCCGATATCGTCATGAAACTATTAGCAAAAACCGCCGAAGACAGATATCAAAGTGCTTTCGGACTTGGGTGCGACCTAGAAAAATGTCTCTTTCAACTGGAAACCACTGGCGAAATTTCTCACATCACCCTCGGCGAGCACGATAGGTCAAGTAACCTGCAAATTTCCCAAAAACTTTACGGGCGAGAAGCCGAAGTTAATCTGCTTCTCGATACCTTCGATAGGATGAGACAGGGAAATACAGAAATAGTATTAATTTCCGGTTCTGCAGGTATGGGAAAATCCTGCTTGGTCTATGAAATTCACAAGCCTATCCTGCGGGAAAACGGGTATTTTATAGATAGCAAATTTGAAAAATTTAAGCGGGATATTCCCTACGCTTTTTTGATCCAAGCTTTTCAAGACTTATTGCGCCAAATTCTCACAGAAACATCTGCCAAACTTCAAGTTTGGAGACAAAAAATATTAAATGCCCTCGGCGGAAACTGCCAAGTAATTATTGAAGTTCTTCCCGAAGTACAAATGATTGTCGGGGCGCAGCCCCCAGTGCCAGACTTAGGATTACATGAATCTCAAAATCGCTTTAATTTGGTATTTCAAAAATTCATTCGAGTCTTTGCTCAAAAAGCACACCCCTTAGTAATTTTTCTCGACGATTTGCAGTGGGTAGATTCAGCATCCCTTAAGTTAATCCAACTGCTAGCAACAAACCTAGAAAATCAATATTTATTAATCATTGGAGCCTACAAAAAACAAGAACTTAACGCAAACCATCCTGTAATGCTGACCGTCGAAGCAATTAAAAAAGCAGGGGGAAATTTCAGCGAAATATCCCTTTCGCATTTAGATATTACCAGCGTCAATCAATTTCTTGCAGATAGTCTGAGCTGCTCGCCAGAAAAATCACTAGATTTAGCAGAATTGCTTTTCCAAAAAACAGGAGGCAATCCCTTTTTTCTAACTCAACTTTTAAAGTATATTTACTCAAAAAAATTGCTGCAATACAAATTTACACCTTCCGATACTTCTGTCGATATAGTCGAACCTAACATTTATGAGTCGAATCCTCAAAAAGCATATCCAGCTTTGAGAAAATGCGAAATTGCAGGTGAGTGGCAGTGGGATATCGAGCAAATACAAGAAATAGGAATAACTGACAATGTTGTAGAATTAATGATCGATCACATTCAGAAACTTTCAGAAACCACCCAGGAACTACTAAAATTAGCTGCTTGTGTTGGCAACAAATTTGATTTAGGAATTATCTCAAAAATCTGTGGAAAATCTCTAGTTTCCGCAGCAGCAGACCTCTGGGAAGCTCTTCAGTCAGGTCTGATTGTGCCCGTGAATAACGCCTACAAAATTCCGCTCGCACTAGCAGCAACTACAGAAGTAACCGACCAAATATCTAGAGATTTTACCGATGAATTGTCCCTACCAATCGCTGATGCTGCTAGCGCGACTTATAAATTTTTGCACGAACGAGTTCAACAAGCAGCTTATGCTTTAATATCCGAACCCCAAAAACAAGAAAATCATCTCAAAATAGGCAGATTTTTGCTACAAAACGCACCTCCAGAGCAATTAGAAAACTATGTTTTTGATATAGTCAACCAACTAAATGCAGCCCGACAAATCATCAGCAGTGAATTAGAAAAGTTTCAATTATGCAAATTAAATTTAATTGCAGGCCGCAAAGCAAAAGCCAGTGCAGCTTACGAACTGGCTGTCAAATATTTAACTGCAGGTATTGAATTGCTTCCGCAGGAAAGTTGGCAAACCGATTACGATTTGACTCTGGCACTCTACGAGTCAGCGGCAGAAGCTGCTTACCTCAATACCGAGTTTGAACAAATGGAAAAATGGGCAGAAATTGTCCTACAACACGCAAAGAATGAACTAGATAAAATCAAAGTTTGTGAAATCAGAATCACAGCTTGTACGATGCAAACAAAACTGCAAGAAGCTGTACAGATTGGTAGAGAAGCACTAAGAATGTTAGGACTAAACTTGCCCGAGTCGCCAGTTCCCCTCCACATTCAGCAAGCAATATCCCAAACAGTAGCTTATTTAGGCGACAAAAAAATAGAAGATTTAATTAACTTACCTGTGATGACAAATCCGCGCAAGTTAGGAACTATGCGCTTGCTTTCCAGTATGTTTGCAGCTACGTTTATAGTTGAACCAGTGCTGTTGCCGCTGATTGTATGCCAGCAAGTTAATTTATCGATTAACTACGGAAATTCGGTTTTTTCGGCTTTTGGTTATGCTAATTACGGAGCAATTTTACAAAGAATAATTAGAGATATTGAATCAGGCGATAGCTTTGGTCAATTAGCTTTGAATTTGACCGATCGACTAAATGCTTTAGAATTTAAAAGTAAGATTCTTAATTTGGTCGCATTCGTTTTGATGCACGGCAACCATCATGTTAAGGACACTTTGCCACTGTTAGAAGAAGCCTATCAAAGCGCCCTTGAAAATGGTGATTTAGAATCCATAGGATATGCGGCGGTAAATATTTGTCAGTCTTTGTATTTCATCGGTCAAGAATTGATGCCACTAGAACAAAAAATGGCTAATTATAACCATTTATTATTTCAACTCAAGCAAGAAACGGTATTGACTTGGAATCAAATATATCAGAAAACAGTTTGGCAATTGATGGACAATGCGGACACTTCCAATCTTTTGTTATGTGAAACTTATAGCGAAGAAAAGTTGTTACGACTGCTATTGAAAGCTAACGATCGCGTCGGTTTACAGCATTTTTATTTGCAAAAGTTAATACTAGCATATTTATTTGGAGATATTGAGCTAGCCCTAGAAAATGCAGCACAGGCCGAACTTTATTTAGATGGAGTAGCGGGCTTTATTAATGTTCCTGAATACCATTTTTACGATTCTCTCGCCAGACTTGCAGCATATCCACAAGCAACAAATGAGGAACAAGAAGAGCATCTTTTTTACGCCAGCAGCAACCTCAGAAAACTCCAAATAAAATCACTTTCTGCGCCGATGAACCTCCAGCATAAATGCGACTTGATCGAGGCAGAAATAGCGCAAACTCTAGGTGATATTGTCAGAGCAATGGAATATTACGACCGTGCAATTGCCGGAGCTCAAAAAAACGGATACATACAAATACAAGCAATTGCAGCAGAATTAGCGGGAGCATTTTATTTGTCCATAGGACGAGAAAGAATTGCTAAAACTTACTTAATAGAAGCGCGTTATTGCTATCAGCGCTGGGGTGCACAAGCCAAAGTAAGATATTTGGAATCAAAATACTCGCAGTGGCTAACTTTAGCCTCAATTTCAACTAATATCGAAACTCGCAAATCTACCAGCAGCGCTTGCACTACGAGCGACAGTGCAGGGGTGCTAGATTTGACAACCGCAGTCAAAGCTTCACAAACATTAGCCAGCGAAATAGTTCTCGACAAACTACTGGCAAAGATGATGAAAATTGTGATTGAAAATGCCGGAGGAGAAACAGGATTTTTAATACTAGAAAAAGATGGTAAATTGGTTATTGAAGCATCGGGTTCTGTGGATGCCGATCGCGTTGCTGTCATGCAATCAATTCCTATAAATTTTGTAGATGAAGAGCGAGAAGAAACTTTGCTATCAGTTGCAGTTGTCAACTACGTCGCCCGCACCCAGGAAAGTATAGTTTTAAATGATGCCAGCCGCGAAGGACAATTTACTAACGCACCTTATATAATTGCTTTTCAACCTAAATCAATTCTTTGCACTCCGTTAATCCACCAAGGCAAACTAAGCGGCATTCTATATTTAGAAAACAATCTGACTACAGGCGCTTTTACGCCAGAAAGGTTAGAAATATTACAACTGCTGTCTTCTCAAATTTCTATCTCGATAGAAAACGCCCAACTTTACACAAACTTGCAGCAATTCAATCAGAATCTCGAAAAATTAGTACAGCAGCGTACTTCCGAGCTTTCCCAAACTTTAGAAGATTTAAAATCTGCCCAAAAGAAACTGGTAGAATCGGAAAAAATGGCCGCCCTTGGGGGTTTGGTTGCAGGTGTTGCTCACGAAATCAACACTCCCATCGGCATCGGTATCACCGCCGCCTCGCTGCTGGCGGAAAAAGTTACAAAGTTTTTTGAGCTTTACAGCAAGGGCCAAATTAAACGCTCTGAGTTAGAAAAATTCCTGGATACGGCCCTGCAAAGCAGTAATATGATCTTATCAAATTTGACGCGGGCGGCTGACTTGATTCACAGTTTTAAAGAAGTGGCTGTAGATCAGTCGAGCGAATTACAACGCACGTTTAACCTAAAAAATTATCTTGAGGAGATTTTGACATCTTTAACCGCCAAACTAAGAAGAACTAAACACAAAATAGAGATTAAAGGCGATGAAAATATTGTACTGGACAGTTATCCTGGTGTGTTGTGTCAAATTGTGACAAATCTGGTGTTTAATTCCCTGGTTCACGCTTACGATGGAGAAGACGAAGGGATTCTGGCTTTTGATTTTAAGCTAGAGGGCGATCGGCTAATATTTGAATATGCAGATAACGGCAAAGGAGTTTCCCCAGAAAATCTCAGTAAAATCTTTGAACCATTTTTTACCACCAAAAGAGGTAAGGGCGGCACAGGATTGGGACTGCACATTATTTATAACCTCGTTACGCAAAAACTCAAAGGTACAATTACCTGCGAAAGTCAATTGAACAAAGGTACAAGATTTATGATGGAGTTTCCAGCTAAAATTAGTAATTAGTTATTATAACACGAGTTTTGATAGAATTTTATTTAGGAGAATAATTAATGTCAGAAGCTAGTAAAAAACTGTTCGCTGCGAACGATGACGAATTAATAGCGTTGGGCGACGATGAATTAATATTTGCGGAAGAAGACGAGGTTCAAGAACAACCGATTCCCGACAGTTGGAAAATCTTAATTGTCGACGATGAAATAGAAATTCATAATATTACAAAGCTAGCTTTAAATGAATTTACATTTGAAAACAAATCCCTCACATTTATCAGCGCTTTTTCTGGTAAAGAAGCCAAAGAAATGATCCAAGCCCATCCAGATGTAGCATTGATTTTACTGGATGTAGTGATGGAAACAGAAGAGGCAGGCTTGGAAGTTGTAAAATACATCCGCGATATTTTAGACAATAAAATAGTGCGAATTATTTTGCGAACCGGACAGCCGGGACAAGTGCCGGAAGATGTTGTAATTGTCAGCTACGATATTAACGATTACAAAACTAAAACAGAACTCACAAACAAAAAGTTATTTACGACAGTAGTGACAACGCTGAGAGCATTTCGCGCCCTGACTCAAATCGAAGCCAGCAAAAGCGAACTTGAAAAGATTGCAATAGCTTCGGCCCGCTTTGTCCCCCGCGAATTTTTAAAGTTTCTCAAAATTGAAAGCATTGTTGATGCCAGATTGGGAGACTCTGTACAGGCGGAAATGACGATTATGTTTGCCGATATTCGCTCATTTACAAGTCTGTCAGAAAGTATGTCTCCTAGAGAAAATTTTGAATTTCTCAACTCTTACTTAAGCCGAGTCGGTCCAGTTATCCGCCAGTATAACGGCTTTATAGATAAATACATTGGTGACGGAATTATGGCTTTGTTTCCTAACCGTCCTGAAGATGCGGTTCAAGCGGCAATTGAGATGCAGCAGCAAGTTAAAATTTATAACAGACACAGGCAAAATAGCGGATATCAACCTATTTCGATAGGGATTGGTTTGCATACGGGAACTTTAATGTTGGGTACCATTGGCGAAGCGGAACGGATGGAAAGTACGGTAATTTCTGATGCTGTGAATTTAGCCGCGCGTGTGGAAGGATTGACAAAGCTTTACGGAGTCGGTATTGTAGCTAGCGTCCAGACTCTTTGTCGAATAGACGATCCACAAAATTATAAGTGTCGGTTTCTCGATCGCGTTCAAGTCAAAGGAAAACAAACACCTGTGGCTGTCTTTGAAATTTATGATGGCGACTCCGCTACAATGATCGAACTAAAAGCACAAACTCAAACTTATTTTGAACAGGGAATTTTTTTTCACTACCAGCAACAATTCGCGCAAGCAAGGCAAATGTTTTTGCGCGTGTTGCAAGTCAACAAGTATGATAAGGCAGCAGCTTTTTATGCCGATCGCTGCGATATGTTGATGAAGAATGCTGTCATTATGACTTTGGAAGGAATTGAAATTTAGGGCATGGGGCATTGGGCATTGGGCATTGGGCATTGGGCATCAGCTAAGATTGTGAACAGTCAACAGTCAACAGTCAACAGTCAACAGTGAACGGTGAACAGTGAACAGTGAACGGTGAACAAATAACTTAATTTATGCGCTTAAAATCCCTTGATGTTTTTCGCGGAATTGCGATCGCCTCGATGATTCTAGTCAACAACCCCGGCAGTTGGAAACAGGTGTATCCACCGCTAGATCACGCAGAATGGCACGGCTGCACCCCGACAGACTTGGTATTTCCGTTTTTCCTGTTCATCGTGGGCTGCGCGATGTCTTTCTCGCTGTCAAAATATACTGAAACTACTACAAAAATAGAAACAAATATCTATTGGCGAATTGCGCGCCGCGCCACGATTTTATTTATATTAGGATTGCTGCTAAATACATCTTCGATCGCCCTTGACGTACTTCTCAACAGCGCCCCAGTGGAAAACTTCGGTAAAATCCGCATCATGGGAGTATTGCAGCGCATCGGCTTAGCGTATTTCATCAGTGCGATCGCCATTCTCAACCTTTCCCCCCGCAATCAAAAACTGCTCGCTATTGCCGTGCTTTTGGGCTATTGGGCTGCATTACTCGTATTTGCTGTAGGGGGGTACAGCGCCTACGAACTCACGCCAGAAGGAAATTTAGGAGGATATGTCGATCGGCTAATTCTCGGCAGCCAACACCTGTACAAAGGCGGCCCCTTCGATCCTGAAGGATTGTTGAGCACATTACCCGCAGTTGTAACAGTCCTCATCGGCTACTTTACAGGGGAATGGTTGCGCGTGCAGCCAATTAAAACCCGCACCAGTATCAACTTAGCAATCTGCGGCCTCAGTTGCGTGATAATCGGCCATTTGTGGGGATTTTTATTTCCGATTAACAAACAACTGTGGACGAGCTCCTATGTGGTTTTTACCGCAGGTTGGGCTTTGTTATTGCTAGCAGCTTGCTACGAAACAATAGAAGTGCGGAAGTGGAAATGGGGGCGACCGTTTGAAATCATGGGAGTGAATGCTATTTTCGTGTTTGTTGCTTCCGGGATTGTCGCCAGACTTCTATTAAAAACTCATATCGGTAGCGGCGAAAATCCTCCGACAACTTACACTTGGATTTACGAAAACTGGTTTGTGCCGTGGGCTGGGCCGTTGAACGGTTCTCTAGCATTTGCCGTGACAGCGGTATTGTGTTGGTGGTTGATTTTGTATGGAATGTACCGCCGAGGTTGGGCGATCAAAATTTGAGTAAAAAAACAGAATACCTAAAGCCCCTACTTCTTTAAGAAGTCAAGGTTCTAAGAGCTAGTAGGGCTTGACATCCACAGCCTTTTGCAGTTAACGTATTTATTAATTAAAAAAGTGTTTTAATCACGGAATGGAGAGAGCAATGAACCACTTCTTAGATAGCTTGATCTGTCGGCAGACATTTGATACGCAGGCTTTGATGAATTCTCACCCACCCAAATTTTACGACCCTAACAAGCAGATAGTTTATGATATTTGTTGTCCGCCTGGATGCACTCATCGGGGTCAATTAGCATTTTCCCGATGGTACGCAATGCCTTTTCCAGAATATCTTTCTCCTCTGGAACATCAGACCGATCTTTCTGAGCGAAAGGGATATTTTGGGTACGAGCCATCCCAAGATAGCACTGAGATGGAGTGGTATCTCAATTTCGCTCATTACGATCTTTTTGTTGCTTATGGTGGTTCGCTGTTTGCTCAAGACGAAATGCAGGTAGCTGAACATCCAGCACTCAGTTCACTGCGAGAAGCTTTACTAGATTCCAACATTAAGCCATTAACAGTGGAGAGTCAACAACCCACCCCGATCCTGATTCGTGGGGTGGAACGGAGGTGTGCGATCGCTACCGATCGCAATTCAGGACAGGGGCGACCTTTTGGTCTTTACGGCAATAACTTTGGACGAGCGACATCAGATGCGATCGCACAAGCGACAAAACCTCTAAACCCGCCTACAATTACAAACATCATTGCGATAGAAGCTCCTTCCTATGGCGAGGGTTCTTATAGCATTGCACAAATTGAATACATTCTTAAAACAGCATTCACTGGATTTTTTGCAGCACGAATTGAGTCACAGTTAGAGTCGGCTCAAACACCAACTTTGATTATTCATACAGGCTTCTGGGGATGCGGAGCTTACGGTGGTAATCGTGTCTTGATGGCTCTTTTGCAACTGTTGTCGGCTCGTCTCAGTCAAGTGAATTGTCTAGTCTTTCATACCAGCGATGCTACGGGAAGTCAGGATTTGGCAACTGCTCAACAAATACTCGATCGCGATTTAGTACCTGATGATTCACCGGTGAAAGTTTCAGATTTGGTAGAAAAGATTCATGCGATGGAATTCCAGTGGGGATTTAGCGATGGAAACTAAGAGGATATTCGAGCCAAGTTATACCTGGACTAATATCAAATCCTCTCTTCATCGGAATAATAAATTCGAGTCAACAGTCAACAGTCAACAGTCAACAGTCAACATCATTCCGGCGTAACCGGAAAGGCTATAACAACCTTTTCTTTGCAATACGCAGCTACACTTTTTCCTGAGAGTGAGGAAATCCCACCCGTTCAAGTTTCGACTAGGGACTCGATCGCGCCTCAACCCCGCCCAGCTCAATGATTTTGCCGATTTCTCGATCGCCCCCCTCTCAACCGCTCGCTATAGCGCGTTGCGTGAGAACCCCGGTCTTTAAGCCGGGGATGAAACGCAGTTGCAGCCTTTAGGCTGCGAGTAATCTGTGTTATAATTTTAACAATGCGGAACAAGTAGGCGTATCAACTACGTGTTAAACCATTCCTAGAACGGTGAGATTCCGGGCAGTAAGACACCCTCAACATTTTTGTTTGAGAAGACTTTTGAGACAGCCAAGCAGCGCAGGATGGGGAGCGTACCGAACTGGCAAGAGTGTTGAAAAGTGCGAACGAAAGCATAAGGCAAAAAGTAAGCGTAATTGCAACACCAAAAGGTAGTTGTTTTGAACGTCTAGAGGTGTCTTGACAGCGCATTTAAGAGTGTCGAAGCTTCTTAAGAATCTCCGTACCTTCAGGTCGGAGAGTGTCAAAAATGAACCCAAATCGCTAAAATAAAAAAAAGATACGTAATAGGCAGGCTGGCGTCAATGATCCCAACAGTTATAGAACAATCCGGTCGCGGCGAACGCGCCTTTGACATTTACTCGCGACTCCTGCGCGATCGCATCATCTTCTTGGGCCAACAGGTTGACTCCGACTTAGCCAACTTGATCGTTGCCCAATTGCTATTTTTAGACGCAGAAGATCCAGAGAAAGACATTTACCTCTATATCAACTCCCCAGGGGGTTCGGTATCAGCAGGTATGGGCATTTTTGACACAATGAACCACATCCGCCCCGACATTTGCACCATTTGTCTCGGTTTGGCAGCCAGCATGGGGGCTTTTCTGTTGAGTGCCGGCGCTAAAGGCAAGCGGATGAGTTTGCCTCACTCCCGGATCATGATCCACCAACCTCTCGGTGGAGCTCAAGGACAAGCAACGGATATTGAAATTCAGGCAAAAGAGATTTTGTACCACAAACAGCGCCTGAATCAATTTTTGGCAGATCATACCGGTCAGCCGCTTTCGCGCATTGAAGAAGATACCGAACGGGATTTCTTCATGTCCGCCGATGAAGCTAAGGACTACGGTTTGGTGGATCAAGTGATCGATCGCCGTCCTTCGGCCAGTCGCCCGATCGCCGCTGTGGCGTAAATTAAAAATTAAAAATTAAAAATGGGAAAATATTCTGCATTTTTGATTTTTAATTTTTAACGTTCAAAAGTACCTCTTTAATGGATAAACGGGTGCGTCGAAACCGGGTTTTTTACCCAAATCTTTGGTTCTCAACCTTAATATCTGTAAAAAACCCGGTTTCTTTAATCTAATAGCCTCCAGCGCCTTGTTTAGTTTCCGAATTCCTAGGCTAAAGATTCGAGATATTGCAGGAAATCGAGCAGTTGTTCTGGGTTTAATAAATGCCGCGCTGCTTTGTCATAAGCTTGTTTGAGATAATCTTTTCCTTGGCTGGCAGTCCAGCTTAACCGCTTGATTTCCTCAGTGGTTCTGCTGTAAATTTCCAGATATTCTAGGAAATCTGCCAACTGTTCGCTAGAAAGCTCTCTCTGCGACGACTTGTCATAAAGTTGTTGGAGACAGTCCATTTCCGTTTTTTTATTCCATCCCTGGCGTTTGAGGATGCCGTCTATGTTGGCGATCGTATCAGAATCGTCCTCGATCGCATCACTGGGAATTCCCACTGCGATCGGTTGCAATTCCCTAATTTCAGCAGCACCCTGCGACAGTTCGCTGATTTGGGCCGGCGCTACCGACAGTTCCTCCATTGGTTCCCCGTAGCTGGAAGAAAGCCAAGCATCCGAGTCTATTTGCTTCGGTACAAATCCAGCCGCCGGAACTCGATCGACCGCAGGCGGTTCCGGTTCTGCTACAGGTGCGATCGGCTCTTCATTTAATTTAGATTCAGTATTGACAAAATTGCCTTGATGTGGTATATCAACTTTTTCGGCAACAGGCATTTCTAAAACAGGAAGAGGAGCAAGGGCCGGCCCAGGGGCAGCAGCAACGGTCGGCGGAGGCGGCACTGGCACCGGCACCTCCGCACCAAGGGTCGGCGGAGGTGGCACGGGCGCAGGCGAAACGGCAACAACAGCAGCAGCGGGTTCGGAAAATCCAAGGACGGCGATCGCCCGCGATCGGGCGCGGTCTTCAGCACCCTCAACAGACTCAGCAGCCGACATACCCGTAGCGAGAGTTTTACCGTCAACCTGAACCAGACAGCGAACCACAAACTTACCGTGATGAATAGTCAGCAACTCACAGATTAACTGTCCAGTGGGATAAAGGGCGCGAAATTGAGCAAACATAATTTTTTGACCCCGAAACCAGAAGGGGGCTGATGACTTCAGTTTAGTACAACCCACAGAAAACAATTTTCTGAAAGCACCTATTCAACATACAATAAATAAAAGGTGAATCATCAGCGCAACCTTTCACCCGACTAAACCCTATCCCACATCCTGCCGTTTAAGCTAGCAAGCAGCGGGTATGAAACAGCAACTAAGCAAAAGTAGTAAAGTCTCCGGTTTTGTGTACCTTGCACTTTCTACAGCACAGATTGCTCCAGACCCGCTGGTTGGACATCTGTCCGCAAGGACAGAGCGCTTGCAAAAAACAGGGCATTTCTTGCGGTAAGCAACTAGCAATTTTGCCCGATCGCCAGTAAAATCTTTGGCTTTAGCAAAAGGCAAAAGGCACTTCAAAAGCAAGAAGAAAGTAGGAACAAGGCAGACGGAAAAATGCAGGAGGCCCAAATGCAAATTTTCTCCTCTCCAAATCCATCTCCCCATCCCCGACTCAACCCGTCGCTTTCAGCATCGAGTCATCTTTTAAGAACCGACAGGGGCTTTCTACTTATTAGCGAAGAACTCGGCGCTGCCAGCCAAAAGCCAAGGAACCAACGCTAAAAACTTGTATTGGGGAATAGGGTGCGGGGCCTTTGTCTGCACCGCCATCGGTCAGTTGCAGACAAACAGCAGACAATTAGCGACTGCCGGTGTCGGGAAAAAATCTGAAAAAATCCCTGGCTGCAGGTAGCACCGACTGTGCTGGCATCTCCACCTACTAACCCGCGCATTTGTTGGGAAGCAGGCACAGCGAGGGTAAGAAAGGGTGCGGCTGATTTCGCCAAAATTAGACTAATTGCTGGAAACAAGAGGATCGATCGCTACATGGAATTTTCTATCGCTGCACTGCTGGCAAATTTTACAGAAGACAAATTAGTGGCTCCCAAAGCATTAGAGAAAAAACTCGATTGCAACGACGCCACCAGTCAACTCAAACTTCAAATCGCATTAGAAGCTCTAGAGAAAATTGGCATATTAGTCAAAGACAAAGGCCGCTACCGCCGAGTAGCTGAAGACGACGTAGTAGAAGCAAAACTCCGCTGTTCGAGCAAAGGATTTTGTTTTGCAATTCAAGACGCCGAAGGCTCAGAAGACGTTTACGTGCGAGAAAGTCACCTCTCGACAGCTTGGAATGGCGATCGAGTATTAGTCAAAATCATCAAAGAAGGCAGCCGCCGTCGATCGCCCGAAGGCGAAGTCATGCTGATCCTCGAACGCGCCAACCCCTCGGTACTGGCGCGAGTCAAGCAAACCGCCACCCCCACCGGCCGCGTCAGCTACAGAGCAATTCCCCTGGACGATCGCCTGTTGTTTGAACTAGACTTGCTCGCCAACGGCACAAACCTCCAAGAAGCGATCGACCATTTAGTACACGTCGAAGTCAAACGCTACCCCCTCGGCACCCATCGGCCAGTCGGCAAAGTAGTACAGGTACTCGGTTCCGATGCCGAAGCCGCAGACGACCTCGACATCGTATGCTGCAAACACGACTTGCCGCGCTCCTTCCCCGCCGCCGTCATCAAAGCAGCCGAAAACTTGCCCAGCAAACTCAAAAAAACCGACATCAAAAAACGGTTAGATTTGCGGAACAGCCTGACAGTCACCTTTAGCAAAAACGAAGAAGGAGAAACCAACACCGAAAACGAAACCCCTCAAGTTCCAGAGGCAAATTTCTCCGAGGGAACAGCCGAAAACGAGCTCGAAAACGAATTCGACCCGACCTCATTTTTGTGCGATCCGCCAATAGAACGCGCACTGTCGATCGAAACCCTCAAGTCCGGCGGCTGGCAAGTAGCAATCCACATCGCCGACGCAGCCGAGTACGTGCAGCCAGAAACCCCCCTAGACCGCGAAGCCCGCAAACGAGGCACCAGCGCCCATCTCGGAGAAAAAATCATCCCCGTACAGCCACAAATCCTCAACGATCGATGCTCGCTGCAACCAGACACCGAACGGCTGGCCTTCAGCATACTGCTGACCCTAGACGAATCGGGAGAGCTCACAGAATACGAAATTCAAACCAGCGTCATTCATATTGACTACCAGCTCAGCTACGAACAAGCTCAAGCAATAATCGAACCAGACTCCGATGCCGAAGATAACCCTTTATCCTCCGCCCTCCGTCCTTTCCTAGATCAAATCAGGGCTGCTTCACAGGCTGTCAGACAGACGAGACTCCAGCGGGGAGCTTTTGAACTAAATTTGCCGGACGCTAACTCTCACTTCGACGACGAAGGCGAATTAGGAGCTTTTACAACGGCTACCCCCGCCCAGTCGGCAGTCTCCGAATTGGTCGTACTCGCCAACCAAGCTGTCGCCACCCACCTGCAAGCCTTGGGAGTCCCAGCAATCTATCGCGTCCAGCCGATGCCAGACCCTGCGGACATTCAAGAGTTCATCAAACTCTCCAACAACCTCGGAGGCGAACTGTATCTCGAAAACGAAGAAGAAGTTCTGCCCTTGGACTTCCAGCGATTTACCCAGCAATTTGCCGACCTCAAGTCCGAAAGAGTTCTCACCTACCTGCTGGAAGACACCATGAAGCCGGCTGTTTACAGCACAACTCCCAAGCCGCACTTCGGTTTAGCGCTGCAAGACGGTTACACGCGCTGTACTTCCCCGCTTTCGCGCTACGCCGATTTGCTGGTGCTGCGGGTGTTGCAAGCGGTGTTCGAGCAAGGCCGCAGCAGCCGCACAACTCGCGCTAAGGAAAAAGTCAACCTGCACCATTCCTCCTGTCACGGTCAAATTACTTGGAACGTTCTCCCCCCAGATTTGCACCACGAATTTGAGACAGAGTTTGCAGCGGCGGTGGTACATCTGACGGAACGCGAAAGGGTTGCGGAAGATGCCGAAAGCGATTTGCAGGGATTGAAGAAAACCGGATTGATGAAAGAACGCACCGGTCAAACTTTCCAGGGTTTGATTACAGGGGTGCAGTCTTACGGTTTCTTTGTGGAAATTGAGGTGCGGCCGCCGGAGAGCGAACTGTTGCGAGTGGAAGGATTGGTGCACGTTTCTTCGCTGAAGGATGATTGGTATGAATATCGATCGCGCCAGCAAACTCTAGTTGGTCGCAAAAACCGCAATCAATACCGTTTGGGCGATCGGGTAGAAGTCCAAGTCAAAAGCGTTGACTACTACCGCCAGCAAATTGATTTAGTTGCTGTTGGCGGCGGTAGTCAAGCTTTTGATGATGAGGAATAGAAGAAGAAGGAAGAAGGAAGAAGGAAGAAGAAAGAAGGAAGAAGAAAGAAGGAAGAAGGAAGAAGGAAGAAGGTAAGAAAATTACTTTTTTGCTAGTCATAATAAAAAAGTAATTACTGATGATTTTCTAATTTCTTTTTTGCCAATTACTTCTGACTTTCTTATTCTTTTTTCCCCAAGTCTCTAAAGTCCGGTCAATTCACTACTAATCAGGACACGGCATTGCCGTGTCCCTACAAACTTCTTCTCTATTCCTGCTTGCTTCTGCCCTCAAACTTATGCCTTAAAAATAATGACAAATAACTACCCGCTAATTGTAGGAGTTACCGGAGCATCGGGACTGATTTACGCGGTGCGAACATTAAAATATCTCTTGGAAGCCGATCGCGCCGTGGAACTGGTAGCATCAAAATCTACCTACATGGTTTGGCAAAGCGAACAGAACATCCGAATGCCCGCAGAACCGACACTTCAAGAAGAATTCTGGCGGGAAAAAGCAGGAGTCCCCAATTCTGGCAAACTTCGCTGCCATCCGTGGCAAGATGTTGGTGCTAATATTGCTAGCGGCTCCTTTCGCACCCAAGGAATGATGATTATTCCCTGTAGCATGAGTACACTAGGCAAGTTAGCGGCCGGATTGAGCTCGGATTTACTCGAAAGAGCGGCCGACGTTCAGCTTAAGGAAGGGAGAAAATTGGTACTTGTACCTAGAGAAACTCCTTTTAGCTTGATTCACCTGCGAAATTTGACTACCTTAGCCGAAGCAGGGGCTAGAATTGTGCCAGCGATTCCCGCTTGGTATCACAATCCTCAAACTATTGAAGATTTGGTAGACTTTGTAGTGGCTCGCGCTTTAGACCAGTTAGGAATTGATTGCGTTCCTCTCAAACGCTGGAAGGAAGAAGAAGGGAGTCAGTAGTCAGTAGTCAGTTGTTAGTTGGCAGTAGTCAGTTGTTAGTTGGCAGTAGTCAGTTGTTAGTTGGCAGTTGTTAGTTGTTAGTTGGCAGTTGTTAGTCAACAGTTAGTTGTTAATTGTTAGTCGTTAGTCAACATCCAACAGTCAAAAGTTGTTAGTTATTCCCCAATTCCCAATTCCCAATTCCCAATTCCCAATTCCCAATTCCCAATTCCCAATTCCCAATTCCCAATTCCCAATT
>NZ_JAUBTX010000001.1:0-179186 GCF_036705185.1 Microcoleus sp. B4-D4
CCTGCAACAGGTTCGCGGATGCCGTCGATGTCTACGGGAGGGGCTGCGATGAAGGCAGTGATGTAGCAGATTGTGGCAGTTAGCAAGGTAGGAATCATCAGGACGCCGAACCAACCTACATAGATGCGGTTGTCGGTGCTGGTGACCCAGTTGCAAAACTGATCCCACAAGTTAGCGCTTTCGCGCTGCTGTAAGGTGGCTGTCATGTGTTTATGATTGCGTTATTTGGTTGTCAATGTTCGGATGATGTCTCTATTATTAACGATGTCGTGAAGGTTTGTAAAGGCCTGTAGCGACAGTTAAACTGATGAAGGTGATCGGGAAAGCTGATGAGTCCTGGTGCCAGGGGGAAAATATATCACAGGGCGGTCTTTGGCGCATCCTACCTCTTAACGCGGAACCGGTGGTAGCGGAGGTTGAGAAGGCACAGGAGGTGGCTCGATCGGCAGTGGAGGCGCAGCATTGCGAGCTGGTGGCGCACTGCTGAACTGCTGGAGTTGCTCTGGGGTGAGCGATCGCAAAATTCTTAGTCCGAGAGTGTCTCGCGAGATGCTTAGAGCGTAGTTCGGCTGTAAATACGGGCGGAAATTTGATTTGTTGTTCAAATAGGTTTCCATGAAGGCTACGCTGAGTCCGTTGACGTAGCGGCGGGCTAAAGCAGGTTCGGGCCCGATGACATCTGGTGGTGGCAGAAAGACGCTTTGAGGGGAATCCTCGATCGTTGAGAAGTGAGTCCCGTTGTTCATCAGTACCAAATATTTGTTGGGCGATGTCAGCCAAGTGAAAGGTTGAATTTGTTCGAGCAAAGCTGGGGCGACTGTATCGGCGCTGCCTCCGACTACCATGATTGGGATTTTTATTTGGCTGAGGTTTGTCTCTCCGAGAATGCTGCTGGCGATCGGGTTGATGGCGATCGCAGCTTTGATGCGCGGATCGCTGAAATTGTACTGGTTGCGATCTAGGCTGCGGGCGCGGCACTGCAACAGCAGGGAGAGGTTCCAAGTTTCGTTTTCTCGCTGGCAGTCTTTGTCTAGCTGGGCAAAATTAATCCCCGCTCCGGCTAATGTTAAAGCTGTATAGCCGCCGAAAGACTGGCCGATGATGCCGACTCGCTGCAAGTCGAGCAGCCCTCGGTAGGCAGGATTGGTAGTCGAAAGTTTGGTTAAATAATCGAGCAAATCTTTGATGTCGAGGGGGCGGTTAATAAATTCTGCTGGTTGTGCTACTTCGTTGGTTTTGCCTGTTACTAGGTTTTGGATTTGTTGGGCGTTGCTGCCTGGATGTTCGGGAACGGCGACGGCAAAGCCGTAGGAGGCTAGCTGTTTGGCTAAATACTCGAAGGAAAGGCGATCAGAACCTAAGCCGTGAGAAATTACTACTACAGGGGCCGGTTGCGGGCTTTGCAGGGGCAGGTAAATGTCCATATCAAAGGTGCGATTGCGACTTGGACTCGTTATAGTTACCGATGATTTTTGCCAAGTATAGGGGCCCGGTAGCTGGGGCTGTAGCATTTCTGCAGGCGGTATCGCTGGCTCAGAGGCTGCTGCTGCTTCCGACAACTTGATGACTCCGGCGATCGCCCGATTGGAACGGTTGATCAGCGATGTCAGGTTGTCGGCGATGCCCAAGGCGCGCGCAACGTCAATCCTGATGCCGTAAGTAGGGAATTTTTGCAGCACGTTGAGAATTGTCAGGCCTTCTGGATCGGCGGCTGCTAAAATCAGGGCCGCTCGGATGGCATAAAATCCGGGCTGCCGAGCTTTGGTTTGAACTACTCGGCCCAAGCGTTCCAGCAGCACTTCTCCTTGAGGCGTGTAGAGGAATTGGGCGATCGTCACGGGGCTGATTTCAGCTTTCGCTTGCAGGGCGCTGCGAATCTGAGCTAGCTGAGCTTTTTTGGCGTACTGAGCAAAGCCGTCCAAGTTCGAGTCTATTTTGCCTTCTTTGGCGAATAGTGCCAAAGATTCGATCGGAACTGATTCTTCTAGCGGCCCGTAAGTTACGTAGATTCGCTCGGCCCCGAAAGCTGGTGCAGCGGTGCAAACAGCAGTGAATGCAAACAATCCTAGGTATTTTGGGGCGATCGACCGCCGAGTGCGAAGGGCAGCAGTAGAGAGACTCGGAAACAGACAGTTCATAACTTTCATACCTAGCACATTCTAATTAATTAGTCGGTGAAACGGTCTAAATTGTTTCGCCAATATTTAATGCCAAAAAATCTATCAGTTGCTTCGGAAATTAGGTTATCGTGGGAAGCATAGTCTGAGAGTAATTTTATGACCTGAAAACATTCTTCGGAAATTTTTAATTCAACGCGCCCGGGGTCAGTCGATTTGAGATTTTAAATTTCCTGGACAGAGGAATCGCCAAAGCAGGAACAAAAGTCTAAAATTTAGGGCACAGAACAACAAAATTTGGGGGCTTCTATCCATCTTTGGGCGAGGGGTCAAACCTACGGTTATGCCCATTGATTATTTTTTCAGCTATCCAACATATTTGCGATCGAGTTTGTAACTAGAGTCTGAATGAGAAAATTTATCATGTTCAATGCAACTGCTATCCTGATTGACGCTTTTGTGCAAGAGCTGCAGGCCGGCTACCGCCGCACCTACGGCAAGTACAAGCCTGACTATCCAGAAATTATCGCCTGGGCGGGGACGATGGCTCTGGAAAATATCGCTAACTGCGATGCTTTGTACCACAATGTGGAACACACAATGCTCGTGGCATTGGTGGGGCAAGAAATTCTGCGGGGTAAGCATATTCGCGAAGGGGGAGTGTCGCCGGAAGATTGGCTGCACTACCTGATCTCGCTGCTGTGCCACGATATCGGCTACGTGAAAGGTGTTTGCCGCCAAGACCAAGAAGCTGTCGGACTCTACGCTACGGGTATTGACGGGGGCATGGTTTCTGTACCGGTCGGCGCTACTTCTGCCAGTTTAACTGCTTATCATGTCGATCGAGGAAAACTCGTAATTGACGAACGCTTCGGCGGCCACACCTTAATTGATGCCGAACAAATCAAGCGCAATATTGAATTGACGCGCTTCCCAGTTCCTGCTAGCGAAACTCATCAAGACAGAAACAATTATTCTGGACTAGCGAGGGCCGCCGATTTGATCGGTCAGTTGAGCGACCCCAATTACCTGCGAAAAATCAGTGCGCTATTCTACGAATTTGAAGAAGTCGGCACTAATAAAATCTTGGGCTACAATTCTCCGGGAGATTTGCGACAAAATTACGCCAAGTTTTATTGGAACGGAGTTTTTCCATACATTCCAGCAGCTTTGAACTACTTGGAATTAACCCAGGGCGGCAAACAAATTATTGCCAACCTCTACGCTAACGTGTTTCAAGTAGAACACGCTGAACCGCTCGCTTTCAACAAAACAAACGCTCAAGAATTAATTAAATCCCGTGCTAACAACAACTTGAACGGCGAACACAACAACGATCGCCTTCAACTTTCTACCTCCGGGGATAACAAGAAATTTAGCGAGTTTGCCGATCTGAATTTGTGAGAGATTTATCGATATAATTCAGCAGCTATCAACGCCAGTTATAATTACAACAAATGGTAAATCTAGAGCTGCTGATTTTTTTATTGAGTTATAATACAACTAAGGAATGACAATTAAATAACTGTTACTTACTCGTTTGCTCGTTTGCTCGTTACCAGGCTCTACCTGGTAATGCAGATCCAGAAGTTCTGCCTCTCTTTACTCCACCACTTTTGAAGAGAGAAAAGTGTAACAAATGTTTAAAAGATTAAAGTCTTGTTCCTAAGAAATCCTTGTTGTTTAGAGAGAGTTAAGTGATGGCAACCAACAACATAGAAGTCGTTTTTAGCTTTGATACAACTGGCAGTATGTATCCTTGTTTGACGCAAGTTCGCCGGAAAATTAAAGAGACGGTGACAAGACTGCTTGATGAAATTCCTGGCATTCGGATTGGCATTATTGCTCACGGGGACTATTGCGACGCTGGCAGCACTTACGTGACTAAACACCTCGATTTGTCGGGCGATGCCGACAAGATTTGCAATTTTGTGCAAAATGTAGAACCAACTGGCGGTGGCGATGCTCCAGAATGTTATGAATTAGTCTTGCACGAAGCTCAATCACTTTCTTGGACTCCAACTAATTCCAAAACATTGGTACTCATTGGCGATGACATCCCGCACGCACCCGCTCAAACTCCTCAAAAACTTAACTGGCGTCAGGAAGTAGATAAGTTAGCACAGATGGGAATTGCCGTTTACGGCATCCAAGCTCTCAACCGCAACCACGCTACTTTATTCTATAAAGAACTAGCCGAAAAGTCTGGCGGTTTTCACCTCAATCTCGACCAATTTTCCTACATCACAGATTTGTTTTTAGCAGTTTGTTACCAACAGTCATCTAACGAACAACTACAAGCTTACGAGCAAGAAGTTGTCAGTGAAGGTCGCATGAGTCGCGGATTAAACAAAATGTTTGATACCATGCTGAAGCGGGAAGGCGCTGCTGTTTATGAATCAGCCGAATTGCGAGCTGTCAAACCGGGGAGATTTCAGATTCTAGAAGTAGATAACGAGATTTCAATTAAAGCTTTTGTGCTGGAGAATGGTTTGGCTTTTAAAACCGGGCGCGGGTTTTATGAGTTTACTAAAACAGAAACTATCCAAGGTAAGAAAGAAATTGTGCTGATGGAGCGTTCGACAGGGGATTTGTTTGAAGGAGAAGCGGCGCGAGAAATGTTGGGTTTGCCAATGGGGGAGACTGTGCGTCTCAAACCGAGCAATCTAGAAAAGTATGCGGTTTTTGTGCAAAGTACCTCGGCGAATCGCAAGCTGATGGGGGGAACTCGTTTCCTTTATGAAGTTGAAGATTGGGATCGTTAATCGATTTTAAACGTCCAAACAACAACCGCAGATTGAGGTAGAAAATGCTAACATTTTTATTGTGTTTGTGATATTTTTTTCTAGACATCTGCGGTTAAAAAATCTACAATTTTAAGTTAATATGCAACCAGACATTCAGCAGCGAGTTAAACAGTTGAGGCAGCAGCTACAGAAAGCTAACTATGCTTATTATGTTCTCGATGCGCCGATTATGCCAGATGAGGTGTACGATCGCCTTTATCGACAGTTACAAGAGTTAGAATCAGATTATCCTGAATTAATTACTGCCGAAAGTCCGACTCAGCGCGTGGGAGAACAGCCGGCTACTCAATTTTTTAGCGTCAAGCACAATATTCCTCTCTACAGTTTGGAAAATGCTTTTAATTTTGAGGAATTTGCTAAATGGCAGGAACGATGGCAAAGGGTAGCACCTCCCCTAACCCCCGCTCAAGATGGAAATTCACCCCCCCTAACCCCCCCTTATCAAGGGGGGGGACAAGATGGAAATGCACCCTCCCTAACCCCCGCTCAAGATGGAAATGCACCCCCCCTAACCCCCCCTTATCAAGGGGGGGAACAAGAGGGAAATGCACCCTCCCTAACCCCCGGTCAAGAGGGAAATGCACCCCCCCTAACCCCCCCTTATCAAGGGGGGGAACAAGAGGGAAATGTACCTGGGCTTAGCAATAAGAAAAACAGGGAAACTGCTCCCCCCCTTAGCAAGGGGGGGCTGGGGGGGGTTTCCTATGTTTGCGAGTTAAAAATTGACGGTTCTGCTTTAGCGTTAACCTATGAAAATGGGGTTTTAGTTCGCGGTGCGACGCGCGGAGACGGCATTAGGGGAGAGGAAATTACTCAAAATGTCAAAACTATTCGTTCGATTCCTTTAAAGCTCAATTTAGATAATCCGCCGCCGATTGTGGAAGTGCGGGGAGAGGCTTTTTTGTCTTTAGCTGTGTTTGAAGAAATTAATCGGGAACGGGAAAAAGCGGGGGAACAATTGTTTGCTAATCCTAGGAATGCGGCGGCGGGTACGCTGCGGCAGTTGGATTCTAAAGTTGTGGATAAGCGACGGTTGGATTTCTTTGCTTATACTCTGTATTTAGATGAGGGGAATGAGGGTGACACGCAGTGGGAATCTTTGGAGTTGTTGCGAAGAATGGGGTTTAAGGTGAATCCCAATCGCAAAGTTTGCTATTCTTTGGATGAGGTGCGGGAGTATTACGAATTTTGGGATATTGAGCGGGGAAATTTGCCTTACATGACTGATGGGGTTGTTGTTAAGGTTAATCCGGTTTTGTTGCAAAAACAATTGGGTTTTACTCAAAGATTTCCGCGTTGGGCGATCGCCCTGAAGTATCCGGCCGCCGAAGTCCCTACAATGGTGGAAGGAGTCACCGTACAAGTAGGAAGAACCGGAGCTCTGACACCTGTAGCGGAACTCAAACCGGTGCAGTTGGCTGGAACCACGGTTTCGCGCGCTTCTCTCCACAATAGCGATCGACTTTCCGAGCTAAATCTCCACATTGGCGATACTGTGATTGTCAGAAAAGCTGGAGAGATTATACCAGAAGTTGTGCGAGTTTTGCCGGAACTTCGTCCCCAAAATGCTCAACTTTTTCAAATGCCTAGTTGCTGTCCCGAATGCGCCCAGCCTGTGGTTCGGGAAAAAGGGGAGGCCGTTACTCGCTGCATAAATACATCTTGTCCGGCAATTTTGAGGGGTTCGCTGATTCATTTTTGCAGCCGGGATGCTCTGGATATTAACGGTGTTGGGGAAAAGTTGGTGCAGCAGATGGTTGATAGCAATCTGCTCAATTCTGCGGCGGATTTGTACGATTTGACTGCGGAAAGATTGATGGGTTTGGAACGCATGGGTAAGAAGTTGGCCCAAAAGTTGGTAAGTGCGATCGCCCAATCGAAAAATCAACCTTATTCGCGGGTACTTTACGGCCTCGGAATCCGCCACGTTGGTAGTGTCAACGCTCAATTGCTGACAGAAAGGTTTGCAAATGTGGAAGAGTTAGCCGCAGTATCGGCCGCTGCGATTGAGGGCGTGTACGGCATCGGGCCGGAGATTGCACAATCGGTTTCTCAGTGGTTTCGAGTTCCGGCAAATCAAAGTTTAATCACACGGTTAAAAACTGCGGGATTGCAATTGCACTCAGAAGTGAAAAGTCAGAATTTAGCCGATATAAATTTACAATTTGCTGGCAAAACCTTTGTGCTGACTGGAACTTTGCCGACTCTAAAACGAGATGAAGCCAAAGATTTAATTGTCAAAGCTGGAGGTAAAGTCACAGGTTCTGTTAGTGCTAAAACTGATTATGTGGTTGTGGGTGAAGATGCGGGTTCTAAATTAGAAAAAGCTCAATCTTTGGGGGTAAAACTACTTTCGGAATCTGAGTTATTAGAACTGCTATCGAAACCATAAATGATTGGTGAAAGTCAATATATCTCTGTTTCCTCTTTCTCTGCGCCCTCTGCGGCCTCTGCGGTTCGCAAAAAAAGCTGATTCATTTCAGCCGTTTTCAAAGAACATCGCCAACAATTCTATTTCCCTAGGTGCAAAATAGCCGATCCTCTTCGAGGGCTCCGCTAACGCGAATTGTGCAATACCTCAAAAGGCATATAAATCGCGCTCGCGATCGATACAATATACATACTTCCAGGGCGCTACTGCTTTTTGAGGTTGCCAGTACAGACGAGTTTTGCTAAAATCTGAGATAATTTGCAAGAGTGCGCCATCGCCTCCGGCAATTCCCAGCAAATCGCAAAAATCAGAGGAGCTACGTGATGTCGGAAATCCCAGAACCAACACAAACAAATTTGCCGCCTCCAGAAATAAGTTCCGAAACCCCTATTTCTGTGACGGAAAACTTAAAAAGTAGCTTGGGAAATATCCTGGGCAGTTGGAAGATTAAAGCAGGATTAGCAGTGGCCGTACTGTTTGGAGTGTTGCTGTTTTGGTTTTACTGGCAGCACATGATTGCAGTCGCAGGTATGAAGAGTTGGGCGAGTCGATCGGGTGCTAGAGCGATCGAATGTATGGTAAGAGATACTAATAACGACGAGTATGTCAGTTGCAGTGCCCTCCTCGATCAGCAGATTGTCCCTCTTGAGTGCAGTTCGAGTTTGTTCAATATCGGCTGTCGAGTCAATTACGGAACTGCGACACCTAATTTGAAACAGCTTGGGCCCAGAGCTTCTGCTGTCAGATAATTTTTGACTCGCTCTGACTGAAAGACGGATACCATCCCCGACAGGAGTCGCGGTGAGAAAAAAAGTTTGGACGTTAGTTCAAGCCCCCAGATTCATCTGTGGGGTTCTATTTAAAATCTAAAATTTAATTAATTGCTCATCATAACCCATCATCAAACCTCTTCTTAGTGAGGACTCAAGTCCTCATAAAACTCGCTCCTACTTTAGTCCTCATTACAACCTAGAATGGTTAATTTTACCCAACACGAGCTAAAATATGACAGCTTACCAAGGACTTCCAATTAGAGTGAAACTACTCCAGTAGTAAGGATGAGAAAAATCTTGGTTTTCTTGTTGTAAATTAGCAGGTAAATTTAACTTGCCGCCTGTTGTAACTAACTGCCCGTTTTCGAGCCGAACTTTATGAGCAATCATCGCCTGTTGAGCAAGTTGCAAAGTTTCTGCCTTCGTTGTAGCTCCTCGCAACTGATGGTAAAATTCACTCATCAGCGCCAAAGTGCCTCCGTCGTCAACATACCACAAACTCCCTAAAGCAGATTTCGCGCCGGATTTTACCGCTAAACCTCCAAAACCTAACTCTGCTTCCCCATCGCCCAAGGCTGTTCTACAAGCACTTAATACTAATAAGTCTACCTGCGGATTGCGCCAATTTAAACTTTCTAGGCGATCGAGCTGCAATTTGGAATTCCACAGTTGAATGTAAGAATTGCTTGGTTTTCCCGGTTGGAAGTCAGCGTGGGTTGCTAGGTGAACTATCCGAAATCCTCTTTTGGCGTGTTCGGAGTTGAGATTATCTAAAGTGAAAGTCGAATTGAGGAAAGACGGCCCGTGCCACTGAGCCGAAATCGCCTGCAATTCGATCGGCACACTGAGCAAGGGTTTTTGGTTAACAAATTCTGACCTTCCCATTGCTAGCACTGTGGCATCTGTAACTGCTTTATAATCGCTATTAGTCAAGCTAAAACTCGGAATGAGGCTGAAACTGTATTTTTCAATCAAGAAGCCTTTACCGTCGTGCAAAGCGGCAAAGGGCATACTCCTCAATCCGGGATCGACTGACAGTAACAATGTCTGAATTCCTAAGTTTTTTAAGTCTTTGTCTAGGGGTGCGATCGCCCATTTATATAATTGCTGGGCGGCGCGTAGATAAGTGGTAGTACCGCGTTTTCCCGGACTGGTGATTTCAGCCTGCAACTCCTGAACAAATGGAAAAAGAGCTGCTCTGTTGGCTTCAGGGACGCTGTAGTGAATCGGCCGCCCCACGGGAGGAACTAAAATTAGTTCTAGTCGATCGGCTAGCGAGATTATGTAGATGATACCAGACCGCTTGCCGGTTTGCTGTTCGATATTTTGTAAAGTTTGTTGGAATGTCGAAATCATGACTTTTTGATCGGGAAGATTGGCTGTTACTCCCAGATATTGTCCAAATTCTTGATTCCTTGTTTGTTCAATTCCCCAGACTGTTTTTTCTATGTCGTTACCTTCAAAAAGTCGATCGGGAGGTGGAACATATCCCAGAACTAAAGAAGAATTAGGGGTTAGTGGTGGTGCTGTTTCCCTGCTGGGAACTGTTGCAGGTCGGTATGCCGGGGGCAACTGACTGATGATACTCGAATCAAGTCTTAAAATTTGATCGGCAGCAGCGCCGGGATTGTCTAGCGGTGGAATTTTGCGACGGCCTTGCAAGTCTTCTGGATCGGGGATTGAGGGTTGCGGTGCTGGTTTTGCTGTGGCTGTGGGCGATAGTGGTGTTGCTGGTATGGCGACGGGTGCGATCGTCCTGGGTGGTAATGCGTTAAAGTCGATCGAAGTTACTGCTACCGACTGCAGCAGCGGCGGTGTCAGCCCAACAATCGGCGGAATTGTTTCCGTTGTCGGCGGAATTGTCAGCGGAATTGTCGGCGGAATTGTTTCCGTTATCGGCGGAATTGTCGGCGGAATTGTCAGCGGAATTGTTTCCGTTATCGGCGGAATTGTCAGCGGAATTGTCGGCGGAATTGTTTCCGTTGTCGGCGGAATAGTTGGTGGAATAGTTGGTGGAATTGTTTCCGTTGTTGGCGGAATTATCGGCGGAATTATCGGCGGAATTATCGGCGGAATAGTTTCCGTTGTCGGCGGAGTTGTGGGCGGAATTATCTGCGGAGTTGTGGGCAGAATTATCTGCGGAGTTGTGGGCGGAATTATCGGCGGAATTGTCGGCGGAATTATCGGCGGAGTTGTTTCCGTTGTGGGCGGAATTATCGGCGGAGTTGTCGGCGGAGTTGTCGGCGGAGTTGTCGGCGGAATTGTGGGTGGAGTTGTCGGCGGAATTGTCGGCGGAATTATCGGCGTGGGATCGATCCCGTCGTCAGTCGAAAACGCAATATTACCCACACTACTAGAACGCGGAAACGACTGCGATGTAATGCTAGATTGTCCCGTGGTAATTGCACCCGCCGTACCGTTGCTAGCAGCATTTCCAACGACAAACGGTTGAATCGGCGTCCCTCCATCTCCCCCAGCGTGCACAATTGTAATTTGGCCACCACCGGCACCGCCAGCAGTAGAAATGCTAGCCAATCCCGTCGGCGAAAGTGGGGTGGAAAAAGTACCAGTAGCGCGGAAAAAATTGCCTGTTATTGCTGTGACATCGCCGCCGGTGCCGCCAGTACCGCCTTGGGCATTGATAAATTCTACTTGAATATCGCCGATCGGATCTAAGAACACATTGCCGCCATTTCCCGCTGTACCGAAGGAGGTAATTTGTCCCGCCGTAATTGAATTTAAAGCTTTAACGGTGATGTTCCCGCCCGTATTTCCCGCTGTATTCAAATCTTGAGCATTCACTTTTCCCTGCGGGCTCAAAAGCTCAATCGTCCCTCCATTTCCAGCATTTGAAGCAGCGACATTGCCCAATAAATTGATATTTTCCGCGCTATTTATTTGCAAGCTTTGCACGTTAATTGTCGAGTTGGCTGTTACGTCGCCAGCATTTTTGATCGCAACATTTGCTAACTGTCCAGTGGCGCCGACTGCTGCGCTGAAAGTGATGCTGCCGCTACCTGCATCCAGATTTAGGCTGCGGGCCGCATCAATACTGTCGATCGCACCTCCAAAGGCAATATTTCCGCCACCCGTGCTCAATATCGCGTCTTTCGTCAACCCGAGAACACCGTTAATATTGATATTGCCATTATTGGTAGTAACATTGCCACCCAATTTAGTCCTATCAGCAGCAATATTAAAACCCGAATTGCTCGCAATATTACCTGTCAATTCCGCTTGCTTTGCGGTAACATTCAAAACAGAAAGTGGTGCTGTTCCGCCGATATTTCCTTGCACCAGCACATTGCCTGTAGCTGCATCTAAGTTTAACAAATGATTGCCGTCGATCGCACCAACTATTTTAATATCTCCGCCGCCGCTACTGAGATTAATATCGTTTCCGAGTTGGATAGTGCCGTTAAGGGCGATCGGATTTTTATTGGTATTGATGCCAGAATTTAAATTAATTGTGGAAGCGTTGAGGGCGATACTGCTGTTGTCATTGCCCGTCAGAGTGCCATTAAGTGCGATCGTCCCAGTTCCCCCTTGAATAGTTACGGGGTCTAAAAATGTGAGATTATTAGGTATACTAACCTTGGCGGTGCTATCCGATCGCCCGATCGCGATCGAGCTAAATCCATTTTGAATCAAATTAAGTTCCGATCCAGTCAAATCTAAAGCGCTAGTATTGTTGTCAGTTCCGCCAACCGCAATATTTTGTCCTGCTGTTGCTGGTTGCAGCGTTAGCGCGCCCGTACCAGAAACGTTACCTGAAAAATCAATTTCACCGGCAGTTAAAGTCAGCGGGTTACTACCTGCCGATAAACTAGAACCGAAAGCAATAGTTGCATCTCCGAGTGTAAAATTTACAGGAGCTTTTAATGTCACCGGGCCGCTAAAACTAATGTTATCATTAGTTGTGGTGATATTTCCGCTCAGGGCCACGCTTCCCGCGCCATTTTGATTAAATGCACCGTCTAAGTTCAGATTATTTAAAATATTTAGATTACCCGTATTGCTAATTATTAGCGTGCCGTTATTGGTAGTAGTTAAAGCTCCTTGCAAATTGATAGTATCAGCCGAAATTCCAATATCGCCAGCTACGTTAATCGCAGAATTTGCATTGATATTTTTTCCGCTAATTTGCAACTTACTTAAAGAATTAGCATTGCCAACTGCACCATTAAATGTAACATTACCGGTATCCCCATTCACAGTCAACTCGCTACTGCCGTTAACTGTATTATCAAAAGTAAGATTGTCACCTGAAATAATCAGATTATTGGCAACAGTGACAGCATCTCCATAAGTTTGACTTCCCGTAGTTGTCACATCGCCATTCAGTTGAGTTGTGCCGCCAGCGTTAGTGGTGACGCTAGCAGCCTTGACGGCATTAAATGCAGTTGTTCCTGTACTATTAACGGTAATGTTTCCTAATGTTGCGGTATTGCCAACTGCACCATTGAATGTAACACTACCGCTCACCGCATTCGCAGTCAAATCGCTGGTGCCATCCACAGTATTATCGAAAGTAATGCTGTCACCTGAAAGAATCGGATTGTTGGCAATTGTCACTGCATCTCCGTAAGTTTGAGCGCCGGTTGTAGTGACATTTCCCTTGACTTGAGTTGTGCCCCCAGCATCTGTGGTTAGACTTGCGGCATTGACTGTTTGATTAAATGCGGTGGTTCCTGTAGAGTTAACTGTTAATTTGCCGATCGCACTTGCAGCACCAACTGCACCATTGAATGTAACATCACCAGTCGTCCCATCCACAGTCAAATCGCTGCCGATGTTATTGGAGTTAACAGTATTGTTGAAAGTAATGCCGTTCCCTGTGAGAGTCGGATTCTTGGCAATTGTCACAGCATCTCCGTAGGTTTGACTGCCGGTTGTCTTGACATCGCCATTGAGTGTAGTTGTGCCGCCAGCATCTGTGGTTAAACTTGCTGCATTGACTGTTTGATTAAATGCGGTGGTTCCTGTAGAGTTAGCGGTAATGTTTCCTAATGTTGCGGTATTGCCAACTGCACCATTAAATGTCACATTACCGCTCACCGCATTCGCAGTCAAATCGCTGGTGCCATCCACAGTATTATCGAAAGTAATGCTGTCACCTGAAAGAATCGGATTGTTGGCAATTGTCACTGCATCTGCATAAGTTTGAGCGCCGGTGGTTGTCACATTGCCATTAAGTTGAGTTGTACCGCCAATATCTGTAGTCAAACTCGCGGCATTGACTGTTTGATTAAATGCAGTTGTTCCTGTAGAGTTAGCTGTTAAATTGCCGATCGCACTTGCAGCACCAACTGCACCGTTAAATGTCACATTACCGCTAACCGCCTTCGCCGTCAAATCGCTGGTACCATCTACAGTATTATCGAAAGTAATGCTGTCACCTGAAAGAATCGGATTGTTGGCAATTGTCACTGCATCTGCATAAGTTTGAGCGCCGGTGGTTGTCACATTGCCATTAAGTTGAGTTGTGCCGCCAACATTAGTGGTGAAACTGGTAGCCGTGACAGCATTAAATGTAGCTGTACCAGCACTCTTGACCGTGATATTTCCTAATGGTGTGGTGTTGCCTATTGCCGATTTAACTGAAAAGTTTACTGTACCTGTTTCTAAAGTGAGATTGCCGCTGCCATCAATGTTATTGTTAAACAGAATATTGCCACCTGCTGAATTGCCATTGCTGACTAATACACTATCTCCAACTAGGGTATTGCCGTTAATTGTGATATCTTGAGATTGGGTGGTAATATTGCCATTTAAGTTATTAGTTGTAGCGTTGAGAGTAATGGAAGCATTATCAGTTCCCGAAATCGATTGATTGGGATTGACAAAAATAGTGCCTTGAGTATTGAAAGTCACAGGATCTGCAAAAGATACTGGCAAATTATCTACAGTGATATTGCCTGTAGTAGTGTTCCCTCCGAAAACAATGGCGCTAAAGCCATTACGCAATGAGGATAAAAACGGTGCTCCTACATCGATCGCCTGTGGATCGTCACCAAGTCCAGCCTGGAAGCGGATTCCTACATTCGGCGAAAACGGCGCAATTGAAAAAGTGCCTTTACCCTGCGCGGCACCTGCTCCCGAAAAGCCAATCTCATTCCCGCTAATGCTAATATTTCCAGTACCGGGCAATCCATTACCATCAATGCTATTTATCCCAACTTCATTGGGAGTTGCGATCGCGATATCTCCACCGGCACCGGAACTAGAACTAGAATTAACTACTCCTGAGTATGCAAAAATGTTGCCTGTTTTGCCCGTGAGTGTGATGTTTCCGCCATTGCCACCAGTGGAACTGGAGTTAAGATTACTAGCATTAATATTGTTGGCACTTAGTGTAATTGGGCCTCCATTTCCGGTACTGGATGTGGTATCAATTGCCCCTGCACTCGTATCAATATCGCCATTAGTGCTGGTAAGGGCGATCGCCCGTCCGGCATTTCTCATGCTACCAACGGTAATATTGCCTGTAGTTTCAATCGAAAAGTCGATCGGATTCTTAACATCAAAAGAATTGATTGTTGTCAGGGAACGCAAACCTGTAGTCTCCCCAATTGGCCCGTTGACATTAATAACGCCTGTTCCCGCAGTCAAAACTAGGTTGCCATCGCCGTCAACCGTTCCCCCAAAATTAATATCGCCTGCATTCGTTAACCCAGTATCGAGAGTGACATTAGAACCCGTAGCCAGAGAGACTTTGCCACCAAAGGTAATATTCTGTTCGTTGGTGACAATATTTGCATTTAAGTTAGTGGTTGCAGCATTAAAAGTAATTGAAGCGTTGTTTTTACCTGTAATGTTTCCATTGACTGCAATTGTGGAATCTTGAATTGTGACGGGGTTATTAAAAGTAACACCAGCGGGGTCAAGGGCGATCGCCCCCGTGCCATCCGTCCGCCCAATAACCATTTGCGAAAACCCTTTTAACGTGTCGAGTTCCGCTTGAATCAGATTCAAAGGAGGAACGTCAGGGTTATTCTGAGTACCGCCTATCAGAACACCTAAACTCGGTGTCAGCGGCTGTAAAGTAATAGTACCCTTGCCATTGACTTGAGTCGTCCCTAACAGTTGAATTTCATCGCCCGTCAAAGTGACATTGCCGCCCAAAGCCGCATCAATCACACCGGCCGCGAGGTTAATTGGAATGGAATTGTTGTTAGCACTTCCCGTGAGGCTAATATTACCCGTTCCCGTAGCTTGCACCGTTACCGGCGGTATGCTGGTGTTTAAGTTAATGCCGTAGCTGCTAAATGCTGTCCCTACAGCGGTACCGGTTAAAACAATATCTCCATTCTCCGATCGTACCGTGCCGTTGTTGAGCCAGATCCCGGAATTAGTGCCCGTCCCTGCACTGGCCGTACCCGTCAACGTCACCTTTCCCAAGCCTGCGGTTTGGACTGTAGCACCACTATCTACATATATGCCTTCGTTGGTAGACCCAGCCCCATCACCTGTACCAGTCAGACTGACATTTCCAGAGAGTGCTTTCACTGTGCCACCCCCAAGTTGTATCCCTTGATTGCTATCAGTCCCATTGCCGCCAACACCGCTCAGAGTCACATTCCCGGTGCCTGTGGACTCCACCACCCCTGAACTCGAAATGCCCCTGTTGTTGCCCGTGCTCCCCTTACCTGTTCCAGTTAGGGTGATATCTCCATTCTGCGATTTTACCGTGCTGGGATTATCAATAGTTATCCCTTGATTGCTGTCAGTCCCATTTCCTCCGGTCCCGGTGATTGTGACAGTCCCGTTCCCGGGCGTTGACTCGACTGTAGAGTTGATGATTCTAACGCCGGTGTTTTGGGTTAAAGTTCCAGCACCGTTACCAGCCAGGTTTATATTTCCCCCAGCCCGCACTGTACTGCTGTCAATAGATATCCCTTGATTATTATCTATCCCGTTCCCGCCAGTACCGTTGAGAGTAATACTCCCTGTCCCGATCGATTCCACTGTACTGGTAATAATGTTAATCCCCTTGTTTTTGTTTCCAGTTGCATTACCGCCAGTACCATTGAGAGTAATACTTCCAGTCCCAGCCGTCGTGATTCCGCTGTTAGAAAGAGAAATGCCGTGATTGAAACTAACTCCAGCGACTCCTTGACCTCTAAGAGAAATATTTCCAGTCCCGGCATTGAGCGTGGAATCGATGAGAGAAACTCCAATGGAATTTGCCACTGTCCCTACTGCTGGGGAATTTGAGGGGTTGGTGCCGCCTCCTAAAATGATGTTGCCTCCGTTGGAGTTGATGATAGCATTGGTAATGGCGATCGCCCCTGCACCGCTGCCATCTAAATCTGCATTCAGGGTGATACTGCCGCCGTTAGCGGTGATATTTTTGTTAACAAATATGCTGTTATTAGCATTCAGAGTCAGGGAATTACTATTAGTCCAAGATACCGGAGCGCTGACTGTAATATCGCCTTGATTCGCAAAACCAGATGCAGTGGAAATAGTCACATTTCCCAAACCTAGCTGTGTTTGCAGCGTCCCATTATTAATTGTAGAAGTAGCAGCGGAGGGCGTAAATATTCCTCCTAATGTGCCGCCTGCATCCGCACCTGCGCTAATAGTGATATCAGTAGGATCTAACAATAAGGTGCCAGCGAGGCCAAAGGTCGATCGCAAATCAACTAATCCTTGAAAATCCAGCGATTGCTTTCCCGACACTTCCACAAAGCCGCCATTCCCAGAAAACAAGCCACCTCTCGCCGTAATATTGCCATTAAAGCGAGTAGTTTCATCAGCCCAAACAATCACTCGCCCGCCATTCCCATTACTAACAGCATCAGCATTAATCGTCGAATCGCTACTGACAAAAGTCCGCGCAGCATTGGGCACCGTCCCCAAACCCTGATAATCTCCGCCAATCAGTACATTACCTGCGCCGTTAATCCCAGAAGCATTGATATTGCCAGCAATAACTCCTACTTTGTCGCCTAAAATATTTACAGTACCGCCAGTGTTGCCAGAGACGTTAATGCTGCCAGATGCGATCGCAGTTCCCGCAGCTACCGGCACAGCAACATTCCCCGTCAACACAACTTCGCCATTAGCATTTACCGTCAAATTCGTGGCCTGTGCCGCACCTTTTCCAGTCAGCAACTCCGGCAAAGATAGCACTGGCTGCGTCCAATTATTCGGCAGCGAGCTTTGAATTGTTGTCGGCCCAATATCTAAACTCAATAAATTTCCAACTTGACTAATCCGCACCAAGTTTTGACCTGGTACGGCGCTAATCAGAATATTTCCCCCCGGTGCAGTTAGCTGGCCAGTATTCACAACTGTACCGCCCGTCAAACTTAAACTTTGACCTGGTGTCACCGTCAAATTGCCTGCATTAACAATACTTCCAGCTTGCAAGTTGGTAAACGCAAAACTGTTTGGATTCCCGATTAAAGTTGCCCAGTTGTTATTGCCGATCGCACTAAACCACTGATTGTTCCCAAAACCAATCCCTGTAGCCGTAGTAGCATTAAAAGATCCCGGCACGTTGAGGCTGGCATTTGGCCCAAAAATCATGCCGGCAGGATTCATCAAAAATAAATTGGAATTGCCGCCCGTAACTTGAATTAAGCCATTGATTAAAGAAGGATTTCCCCCAGTAATCCGCCCCAAAATATTTTGAATATTCGGATTAGTCAGAAAGTTAGCCGTTTGACCTTCGCTGAGGCCAAACTGAGTAAAACTGTGAAAAAGATTAGCCTTATCTCCGCTCAAAGACCCCCCGGAAATGTCGTAGCGGTTGCCGTTGGGAGTAACAACTGTGTTAGTGCCGTCCGGTGCCGGGGCGATGGGTTGCGCGTTTGCCGAACCCATAGCCCCGGCACTCAGCCAGCCAACAATGAATAACCATCCGAGCAAATGTAGTTTGTTGGTTGTCATTGTGTTTAAATATTTTGTTTAAAGTGCGATCGTATTTATCAATAGTCCAGACACTTTTCAATCACCAACCGTAGAATGCGGGTGAGAGCTTCCTCACTCTGTGAAATTTTAACGGTAGAATGTGGCTTTGGGTCGCAGCCCCAAAAACTGTGCGGGCTATTGATCGATATCTCCTATTTTTACTACTAAAAACTACTCATGTCAATAGGATAGCAAGATTTTTTATTCTCTAATAATTAGAACAGGAAAAAATGTATGTATTTAATTACTATAATTTACGTAGAAACAGTTTTTAATAGCACTCAGAAACCTGTAATAAAACTGGGTTTATTGTTTCCACTTTCACTACTTCTATGACACCCCACAAAAACAGATACCGTGTCATGTACTCCTGTCTTGGAAAGCTCAAAATTTTAGATTCAAGTTCAAACTCCTAAATTCATCTGCCATTGTAAGTCTCAAACTTCTACGCTCGCGACTTGTACGCTCGCGTCTTGTGAACCCGCGAAGTCGAAGCAAGTCGAAGCATCTCAAATCGAAAAATGGAAAATCGACTCACGCCATTACCTTAAAAAACCGGGTTGATGCGTTCGGGACTGCTGGTAAAAATACGAAGCGGAATCCAATAATTAGGAGTAAAAAGTCACTCAGTATATTAAGCAAAAATACGCAAGTATCGATCGCCTGTAACCGCCACTTGCTGAAAGCAGCAAAAAACACGCTCAAATTCCTACTCGCAGTCGCCTCCGAACTCTTCTGCACACCTTATAACAGCTTGCATCCCGCTTCGATCGCTGGTCGAACAGCCGAGCTTCGATCGTAAACTTTATATTTTTTTGATTGACTTTACCAAAACTTTATAAAGCTTACATCAAAAATACAGAATATTTTTGATGTAACCTAATATTTGCAAGTATTACAGTTAGTTTGAGACTCTTGCGGCTCAAAATAAATGTAGTAGGTTGGAAATGGAGATGCGATTAAAATCTTGCTGTTATAGATTCAAGTGTGGCACCCTAGTGTCAGTGAAAACTCTTAGAATTACAAACACTGATTTAATATCAGGACACACCTAAGTGATATCAGTCTGTAGAGTCACTGCTGTAAAGTTTCGCAGCTATGGCGATCGTCCTAAATATCGCATAAGGGGCGATCGTCTCTTCCCATCACGGGAAAAGTGCGTTTCCCGCCTTACTACCTAACAACATTGGAGGAATCAGGGTTATGACTACCTTAACGCTAGTCAAAAAAACATCTTTTACCATCGCCAGCTTGGCAACCACAATCTTGCTCAGCATCTGCACGCCCGTGCAAGCTTTCATGTTTGGCACAAAGGGCATCCAATTCGATGAAGATACAAGCATAAACTTTACCTTCGACGAATCACACGGCAGTTACCAGTCCAGCTTGTGGGTAGCCCAAGCTCAGTCAGGAAACACAGGGTACACCAACATCGCCAAACTGTTTTACGAGATTCAACCCTCAGATAACGGCGCAGCCGATGAATCGAAGGGAAGCTTCGGCAAGGCTGTCACCTCTGACAACGGCTCCATCACCCAAACCATCAAATTTGTGCAGGATCAAACTTATGCCCTGCTGCTGTGGAGCGACAGCGGCACCGGCCAACAATTCGAGCAGTACGCCTCCAGCAGCACCTTGATGAACAGCCCCACATGGTTTGCCGCCAACACCCAGTTTCGGAGAGATGACTGTGTGGTGACGGGCTGTCAGCAAGCGGTATTTGGCGACTTTAAGCTCGACTACAACTCCAGCGACTCATTTACCAACATCAACGGCGGTAAAGGCCCCGAGCAATATTCATTGCTGACATTGGCCCAACTGGCTCAGGGCACAAAAATCTCCTTCGACGATGCCGGAGGAAATAACGACGCTGACTTCCAAGACTTCATCGTTTCAGCCGAGGTAGCTCCCGAACCACTCACGGTGTTCGGCACTATGCTGGGGATCGGGGCTTTGGCTGCGGCTCGCGGGAAAAAAAAGCGACAGCAGCAACCAGAAAAATGACTTTTAACCAGCCCAGACAAATCTAAATAGTGAGTCTGTTCAGTGGTACTGTGAGAAATAGCATTTCTAAATGTTAAGACTTTTTCCACAATGGGAAAAATAGCATCCTAACAAAGGCACTATTCATGGTATCCACCGCAACAAAAACGAACGTAGGCTACATCACCCAAATCATCGGGCCAGTTGTAGACGTCCAATTCCCAGGCGGCAAACTGCCCCAAATCTATAACGCTATTACGATCGCCGGCAAAAACGAAGCAGGTCAAGACATTTCTGTTACCTGCGAAGTTCAGCAACTGCTCGGAGACAGCCAAGTGCGTGCAGTTTCCATGAGTACCACCGACGGCTTAATGCGCGGTATGGAAGTAATAGATACCGGGGAAGCGATCCAAGTTCCCGTCGGGATCCCAACTCTCGGCCGCATTTTTAATGTCATCGGCGAACCCGTAGACAACCTCGGCCCGGTCAATACTTCCGAAAGTATGCCCATTCACCGCCAGCCGCCGGCTTTCACCGAACTGGAAACCAAACCTTCGGTGTTTGAAACTGGGATCAAGGTCATCGACCTCCTGGCTCCCTACCGTCGTGGTGGCAAAATCGGTTTGTTCGGCGGCGCAGGCGTTGGCAAAACCGTGATCATGATGGAACTCGTGAACAACATCGCTAAGGCTCACGGCGGCGTGTCCGTGTTTGGCGGTGTGGGCGAGCGTACCCGTGAAGGTAATGACCTTTACAAGGAAATGATCGAGTCTGGGGTTATTGACGAAAAAGACCGCAGCAAGTCGAAAATTGCCCTAGTATACGGTCAAATGAACGAGCCTCCCGGTGCTCGGATGCGCGTGGGTCTGTCGGCTCTAGCGATGGCCGAATACTTCCGCGATGTCAGCAAGCAAGACGTGCTGTTGTTCATTGACAATATCTTCCGGTTCGTGCAAGCGGGCTCTGAGGTATCGGCTCTTTTGGGTCGGATGCCTTCGGCTGTGGGATATCAGCCGACTCTCGGTACAGACATGGGCGACTTGCAAGAACGGATTACTTCGACTACCGAAGGTTCGATTACTTCGGTTCAAGCTGTGTACGTACCTGCGGATGACTTCACTGATCCAGCGCCGGCTACGACTTTTGCTCACTTGGACGCTACAACTTTGTTGTCTCGCGGTTTGGCTGCCAAGGGTATTTATCCGGCTGTCGATCCGCTGGAGTCTACCTCCACAATGTTGCAAGTTAGCATTGTAGGCGAAGAACACTATGGTGTGGCGCGTCAGGTGCAGTCTATTCTGCAACGCTACAAGGAATTGCAAGATATTATTGCGATTTTGGGTTTGGACGAGCTGTCGGAAGATGACCGCTTGACTGTTTCTCGCGCTCGCAAAATTGAACGGTTCTTGTCTCAACCGTTCTTTGTGGCGGAAGTGTTCACCGGTTCCCCCGGTAAGTACGTCAAGCTGGCTGATACCATTAAGGGCTTCCAAATGATTTTGGCTGGCGAACTTGATGAGCTGCCGGAACAAGCTTTCTATTTGGTTGGCGATATCAATGAGGCGATCGCCAAAGCTGAAAAAATGAAAGCTGAGGCTAAGTAATTTTAGTCATCAGTCAGTAGTCATTAGTCAGTTGTCATTAGTCAAGTAGTCAGTAGTCAGTAGTCAGTAGTTATTTGTTATTGGTTATTGGTAACAACTGACAACTGGCAACTGGCAACTGACAACTGGCAACTGACAACTGACAACTGACAACTGCCAACTGCCAACTGACAACTGATACTTTATGACATTAACTGTGCGCGTAGTGGCCCCAGACAAAACTGTTTGGGATTCTAATGCTGAAGAAGTAATTTTGCCTAGTACCACAGGCCAATTGGGTATTTTGAGCGGTCACGCTCCGATGTTGACTGCTTTGGATACCGGAGTGATGCGCGTCCGTCCCGGTAAGGAATGGGTGTCTATTGCTCTGATGGGCGGCTTTGCAGAAATCCAAGAAAACCAGGTTACTATTCTGGTCAATGGCGCTGAAAAAGGCGAAACGATCGACAAAGAAGATGCTCGCAAGGCTTACACCGAAGCAGAAGCTCGTTTGGAAAAGTCGGCTAGCGGCAATTTGCAAGAGCAAATTCAAGCTAAGCAAGCAATCAAACGCGCGCGAGCTCGTTTCCAAGCTGCCGGCGGTACGCTTTAGCGATCGCGCGCGGGTAGGAACACGGCTTTTGTAGTAGGGACACAACAATGTTGTGTCCCTGCTGTTTTTCTAAGTTTTTTCCCTGCGGCCAGAGCTAAACTCCAGCCTCTAACAATAGCGATTGCATTGTTTCCCAAGATAACCCTTGCTGAAGATAGCGGGGGTTATTTGGATTGTACGGACTTTCCACGCGATCGACACTCACAATTTTTGCTTCCTCCGGTAAAACAGGAACCTCTGGATCGAAAGCAGTCGATCGCACCAGGGAGCTAGAAAAGCCTTTAAAAATAGCAATTTCGTCAAATTCGCCGTCAATTTCGGCCTGGACGATTAAAACCTCATCAGGTCTTTTTACCGTGTACTGTTCCAAGCGGCGATCCCTAGAGTCAGCCATAGCACCTATCACTTTACACAAATTAGCTATAATATAGCTTAATTTTGCGGCTAATTTCAGGGACACACCGCCAAAATTTTATTTTTAACTAGACATTTTTTAACAGCCGGAAGTAAGCAGACACAATATAAATAGGATTTAAAAAACGAGATTTTTTTAATCCTGCCAAACTACTTATACGATAGTTTATGACCCACACAAAGACTAAAATTCAACTATCATATTTCAGTAAAAAACATCTTAAAGGGTGCTTTTTTTGGGGATATTCACTGCTATTTGTGCTAGTTGTTTGCTTGACTTTAACTGTGGCAAGTTGCAAGTCAGAAGTCATAAATAACTCTACAGCCAAAACCCAAAATGCACCATCAAACTTAACAAGAGTTGTCAGAATCGGCCATCAGCGTTTCGGAGCGCTGTTTTATCTCAAAGCTAAAGGCTCTTTGGAAACCCGTTTAGCAGAAATTGGGTGGTCTGTAGAATGGACAGAATTTGCCGCAGGGCCGCCAATTTTAGCAGCAATAGGAAAAGGAAACATCGATCTCGGTTATGCAGGAGTTGCGCCGCCAATTTTTGCTCAATCAGACGGCGTACCTTTTGTTTATATTGCTAATGATTCAGCTTTACCGGGAAGCATTGGGATCGTAGTTCCTCAAGATTCTCCTATTCGGACTTTGGCGGATCTCAAAGGTAAGAAAATAGCAGCAACTAAGAAAACGGCCGGTCACTATTTGTTAATTCGGGCCTTAACTCAAGGCGGTTTGCAGTTAAAAGATGCCGAATTGGTCGATTTGCCGCCGACAAAAGCTCGGGAAGCATTTGTGAGAGGCGAGGTTGATGCTTGGGCGATTTGGCAGCCGTTTCTCGCTCAGTTACAAGAAACTATGCCTGTTAATTTCTTGACTGACAGCGACGGGCTGATGAATGACAGAAACTTCTATTTGGCAAGTCGCTCTTTTGCTAGCGACTTTCCCGATATTGTTAAAATAGTTATGGGAGAAACGCGAAAAATGGCTGTTTGGATAACTAGGAATCCCGAACGAGCAGCGAGATTTATCAGCGATCGAAGGGGAATAAAAAGAACAACAGCTAGAATACTAACTCAAAGTCGGAGCTACGATTTGCTGCCAATTCAAGACAGCGCTGTTGAAGAACAGCAGCGGATTTCTGAGATTTTCTTTCGCTTGGGACTACTTCCCGAGCGCATTTGGATTGAAGATGCTATCTGGAAACAAAGATTAGATCTATAAAACCAGAAGTTAGGCGAAGGTATCGATAAATCAAAGGCGGCGATTTATCAAGTATGAAAAATGAAATTAGGTGTATCCTATAGAGTGAGTTCAAACTGTTAACTGGCAAAATCAAATGTCCTCAATTGCCAATCAACTGCGTTACGGTTTTGTCTCGATTGTTGTAGCTAGCGTATTGATGGCGGGAAGTACGTTAGCTTACCTCAGCTTTCGGGAACAGATAAAACAGACAAAACAACTTCAGTTCGAGCGATCGCAAGCTGCTGCTGTCCAAATTAGCGCTTATCTGGATAACTTGCAGCGCCAACTCAATTATTTGTCAGAATTGCGCGGTTTAACAGAATTCAATGCTGAAACTCAGCGCAGTCTTCTCGAAGGATTGGTGAACAGCAACAGCGCCTACGAAGTTGCGGGGATTTTTAACAGTCAAGGTCAAGTCGTACAGGCAATTTCGCCTTACGAACCATTTTCTATTTCTAGCTTGAGTTTAGCAGGTATTTCGGCAGATTCACCGATATTTTGGCGGACATTTAGGCAGGGTCAAAATTATGTTAGTCCAGTAGATGTCGATTTCAAAACAGCAGTAAATGTTGTTAATTTATCAGTCCCAATTCGCGACAGTAAAAATAGAATTTCTGGAGTATTATTTGCCAGAGTTAGTCTAAATTTTTTAACTCAAATTGTTTCCCGATCGCAAGTAGGAAAAACGGGATATAGCTATGTTTTGGATAACAGATCGGTGGTGATTTCGGAAACGGGAAGCAAGATTAATCCGTATTTACTGGAAGATTTGAGCGGGCGATCGTTTGTGGGAAAGTTATTCAAATTAGCTTTGGCTTCGGGGATGCAATCTCCGATCGTTTATCGAGGCTGGCGCGGGGAAGAAGTCATGGGCACGGGGGCGATCGTCCGCCAGGTGCAGTGGATGGTGGTGGTAGAGCTGCCTACAGCGGAAGCTTATGCTCCCCTGCGATCGCTCGTAGCCGTCATGGGTGCAGTTACAATCGCCAGCGCCCTCGCCGCTGCGGGCTTGGGAGTTGCTTTTGCTCGATCGATCGCAAATCCCTTGAAAGCCCTCACATCCGCAGCTACTAAAATGACTAGCGGAATGTTGGAAACTCGGGTAGATATTGTGGCATCTAACGAACTAGGAAAATTAGCTGATGCTTTCAACATCATGGCAAGTCAATTGCAAGTATCTTTCACAAAACTAGAGGATCAAAATGCCCAATTGCAGCAACTAGATCAACTAAAAGACGAATTTTTAGCCAACACTTCTCACGAACTCCGCACTCCACTTAACGGCATTATCGGTTTAACAGAATCTTTAATTGACGGCGCTACAGGACAATTGCCACAACCAACTATTTCCAATCTAGAAATTATTGCATCTAGCGGTAGAAGACTGTCCAATCTCATCAACGACATTCTTGATTTCTCGAAGCTGAGACACAAAAACATTGAACTGCAAATAAAGCCCGTCGGCATCCGAGAAATTGTCGATATCGTAATGACTCTTTCTCAACCGCTAATTGGTACAAAAAACTTGCAGTTGATTAATTCAGTAAATCCCGACATTCCCCTAGTGGATGCCGATGAAAATCGGGTGCAACAAATTCTGTATAACTTAATCGGAAATGCGATTAAATTTACCGACACTGGTACTGTAGAAATTTCGGCAAATGCCATATCTTTGAATTTGCCAGATTTTTTTGAGCTAGAAAGTTCAGTAACTAGCCAGCTTCAATCTTTAATTGTCAGGTCAAAACTGCAAATTACTGTATCGGATAGCGGGATTGGCATTGCTGAAGATAAATTAGAAAGCATTTTTGAACTTTTTGAACAAGCAGACGGTTCCACTGCTAGAGAATACGGAGGAAGCGGTTTAGGTTTGGCAATTACCAAGCAGTTAGTCGAGCTGCACGGCGGCGAAATTAACGTATCTTCAGAACTAGGTATTGGTTCGCAGTTTACCTTTAGTTTGCCAGTTTCTCAAAATCAGTATATCGATAACCAGCAGTTGCCAGATACGGTGCTGGAGTGTTTGGTTTTCACAACCCATGAGCGCAATTTAATCACAAATGAAGCGGCAGAAATAACTTTTAATAATAACAGTTGCATCGAGGATCGATGCCAGCAAGAAAACAGTTTAGTGAAAATCTTGATTGTAGATGACGAACCTGTGAATATTCAGGTATTGGTTAACAATTTACTTCGGGAAAACTATGCCATCGCCGAAGCTAGCAGCGGTAAAGAAGCTTTAGCTCTTGTAGACACAGGCTACAAGCCAGATTTAATCTTGCTAGATATCATGATGCCGCGGATGACTGGTTACGAAGTTTGCGAGAAAATACGGGAAAAATTCACGGCGATCGAAGTGCCAATCGTGATGCTAACAGCCCAAAATCAAGTATCTGATTTAGTGCAAGGTTTCAATGCAGGAGCAAATGATTTTTTAACTAAACCGTTTGTCAAAAATGAATTGTTAGCCAGAATTAAAACTCATATCCGTCTGGCAAAAATCAATGCAGCTTACGGTAGATTTGTCCCCCACGATTTTCTGCGTTTCTTGGGACACGAAAGTATTATTGATGTCGAACTAGGCGATCAAATTCAGAAGGAAATGACTGTTTTGTTTTCTGATATTCGCTCTTTTACGACTATCTCCGAAGCGATGACTCCCCAAGAAAATTTTAATTTTATCAACAGCTACCTCAGCCGAGTGAGTCCGGTTATTCGCGCTCACCAAGGTTTTATTGATAAATATATCGGCGATGCGATTATGGCGCTATTTCCTGAGTCTGCAGATGATGCTGTTCGGGCGGCGGTGGAAATGCAGAAACAAGTGATTATTTATAACCAGCACCGACAACTAAGCAATTACGCACCGATCGCGATCGGCATCGGTTTGCACGCGGGCACTTTAATGCTGGGTACGATTGGCGAGCAAGAACGGATGGAAAGTACGGTGATTGCTGATGCGGTGAATCTCGCTTCTCGTTTGGAAGGATTGACTAAGGTTTACGGCTCGGGAATTCTAGTTACTGAGTCAATTTTAGAGCGTTTGGGCGATCGAGAACAATATCTTTACCGATTTGTCGATCGCGTCACAGTCAAAGGTAAAAAATCTGTCGTTGCGGTGTTTGAAATTTATGACGCAGAAACACAACATAGTATTGAACTAAAACAAGAAACTGCGGCCGCTTTTGAAAAAGGTTTGGAGCTTTATTTTGAGCAAAATTTTACTAAAGCCCAAAAATTATTTAAGAAGATTTGCGAAACAAATCCTCAAGATAAGTTAGCAGCAATCTACTGCCAGCGTTCTCTCAAAAATCGGATGTATGGAGTGCCCGAAGGATGGTCGGGGATAGAAGCTTTGGATGAAAAGTAGTAAAAGTATCATTAAGCTGAGGGCATAAATTTTTATGTTTTTATCTGGTTTTTTGTACCGGGTCTCAGTCATAATACATTCAGGTCAAAGTATTCGGATATAAAATTGGGAATTTTTCTGGAAGATAGGCTGTTAGCGCTGCTTTTGACTTCAAACTCGAATCTCCTGCTGAAAGCTATGTGAGAAATCAACTGGGTTAATCTGAAAAGTCACAGGTTTGACAACTATTCAGGAATACACCAAGAATCTGTCGTTCGTTGCGTAACTTTTATTCAAGTACAGAATAGTTTACAATACTTAATAGCGAAGCAGATTCCCTCCGATTATTAACTGTGTCTTTCAAGCTAAATTAATATTATGTCAACTCTTTATATCAAGCACTTAATTGCCAAAATTTCAGGAAAATCGACCCTGCAAACTGTGCTGATAGTTCCGTTTGTCTTGCAAGTATTTGCAGCGGTGGGAATTGTCGGATATTTATCATTTAAGAACTCTCAAAGAGCAGTAAACGACCTTGCCGATCAGTTGATGGGGGAGGTGAGCAATCGCATTGAGCAAAATTTGGTAACTTATTTACAAACTCCCCACCAAATCAATCAAAGCAAGCTGGATGCGGTGAAACTGGGTTTTGTTAATATGCAAGATTTGTCAGCTTGGGAAAAGTATCTGTGGCGGCAAGTACAGTTGTATCCTTATATTAATTTTACGTCGATCGCCAATCGAGATGGAGAATACCGCACTGGCGAAAAGACATCGGATGGAACTTTATTGATTAACGCATCCGGGCCCTCTACAAATTTTGATTTTTATTCCTACAATACTAATGATTCGGGCGATCGCACGACAGTAGTAGCCAACGTCAAAAACTTCGACATCCGACAGCATCCTTCCTACACCTATGCGGCTCTAACAGCAAAATCAACTTGGAGTTCAGTTTATATATCCTTCCTAGAACCCACATTGATTCTCAGCGCTCTGCAACCAGTTTACAACAGCCAGAAAGAGCTAGAAGGAGTATTAATTGCTGCTTTGCGTCTCGACAGTATCGGTCAATTTTTAAACAGCCTCAAAATAGGTAAATCCGGTCAAACTTTTATTATCGAAAGAAACGGTACGCTGCTGGCAACTTCCACACCGGAACAACCTTTCCGCACCCAAAACGGTAAAAAAGAACTGTTTAAAGTCACAGAAAGCAGCGATCCAGTCACACAAAATACAGCTAAATATTTAGAAACACACTTTCAAAACTTGCGCCAAATCACCAAATCGCAGCAACTAAGTTTTGAAATAAACGGCAAGCCACAATTTTTAAAAGTCCTACCATTCCAAGACGGCAAAAGTTTAGATTGGCTGATTGTCGTCGTAGTTCCCGAAGCTGACTTTATGGAACAAATTCATGCCGGAAACAGAACTACAATATTGCTATGTCTGGTCGCATTAGTGATGACTACTATGATAGGACTTATCACTTCTCGGTGGATTAGCCAACCTATTTTAAAATTAAAAGATGCAGCAATAGCGTTGTCTGAAGGACAATTTGACAAAACTGTCAAGCTCGATCGTTCCGACGAATTAGGCATACTTGCCGCCGCTTTTAACAGCATGGCAGCACAACTGCAAGCATCCTTTACAGCCTTAGAAACTAAAAATAGCGAATTAGAGCGACTGGACAAACTGAAAGACGAATTCTTAGCAAATACTTCTCACGAACTCCGCACTCCTCTCAACGGCATTATTGGGATTGCAGAATCTTTAATAGACGGTGCTACCGGAAAACTCCCAGACTCAACAAATTTTAACTTAGGTTTGATTGCAGCTTCGGGAAAAAGATTGTCTACCTTAATTAACGATATTCTGGATTTTTCTCAGCTAAAACACAAAACTATAGAACTGCAAATTAAGTCCGTTGGTGTGAGAGAAATAGTCTCTGTAATTCTCACCTTGTCTCAGCCCTTAGCAAATCAAAAAAACATACAGTTACTTAACTCAGTCGCTCCCGAATTGCCGCCCATAGCAGCCGACGAAAATCGGTTAGAGCAAATCCTTTACAACTTAATCGGCAATGCGATTAAATTTACCGAAAATGGCACAGTTGAAATTTCAGCAGAATTAGTAAATTGCAACGAACAATCACCGCTTAATTCCCAATTAGCCATTACTGTATCCGACACCGGCATTGGCATCCCCGAAGATAAATTAGAGCGAATTTTTGAATCCTTTGAACAAGCTGATGGTTCCACTGCTAGAGAATATGGCGGCACTGGTTTAGGGTTAGCTGTGGCCAAGCAATTAGTAGAATTGCACGGAGGTACAATTTCCGTATCTTCCACTGTAGGCATCGGTTCCCAATTTATCTTTACTTTGCCTGTATCTGAAACTCAGCCGGAATTTAGCAGCAAACAGCCGCCTTTAACCCAGGAATCTCGCATTTTAACAACTCCTGAATTAGCCCAGCAATCATCTATCATAAATTCTGGATTGTCAGCCAATAGCAACTTCCCAGAAAACCAAAGAATAAAAATTTTGGTAGTCGATGATGAACCCATTAATATTCAGGTTATAACTAATAATCTTTCTTTAGAAAACTACGCCATCACTCAAGCTAGCAACGGCTTAGAAGCCTTAAATCTGATTGAATCAGGATTTAAGCCAGACTTAATTTTACTGGACGTAATGATGCCGCAGATGACTGGTTATGAAGTGTGCAGAGAAGTTCGCAAAAAATACTCGCCTTTAGAAATGCCGATTCTGATGCTGACAGCAAAAAATCAAACTGCCGACTTGGTAGAAGCTTTTAATTTAGAAGCCAATGATTATGTAACTAAACCTTTTATCAAAAAGGAGTTGTTGGCGAGAATTAATACGCAAATTCGTTTGGCAAAGCTGAATGCAGCTTACGGCAGGTTTGTGCCACAAGATTTTCTGAGTTTGCTGGAAAAACCGAGTATTATTGAAGTAAAATTAGGCGACAATCAGGAAAGAGATATGACAGTGCTGTTTGCTGATATTCGCTCGTTTACGTCGCTTTCAGAAATGATGACACCGCCAGAAAATTTTGCATTTATTAATAGTTATTTAGGAAAAGTTAGCCCTGCAATTAGGAGAAATAATGGGTTTATTGACAAATATATTGGAGATGCAGTTATGGCTTTATTTTCTACATCTCCTGACGATGGTATACGAGCAGCAATTGATATGCAAGAAGAAGTGAATATTTTTAACCAGGAGCGCGAAAAAAAGGGCTTGTTTCCGATCGCGATCGGCATTGGTTTGCACGCGGGAAATTTGATGCTGGGTACAATTGGCGAGCGAGAACGGATGGAAAGTACGGTGATTGCTGATGCGGTGAATCTCGCGTCTCGTTTGGAAGGATTGACTAAGATTTATGGCGCAAGAATTCTAGTTAGTGGTGCAATTATCGATCGCCTAGAGGATCTTGAAAAATATAAGTACCGATTTGTCGATCGCGTAACGGTGAAAGGAAAAACCAATGCTGTATCAGTGTTTGAAATTTATGATACAGAAACAGAGAAAAGCATTGTACTCAAGCAGCAAACTGCGGATTTTTTTCAAGAAGCTCTCAATTTTTACTACCAGCAAAAATTTGTTGCTGCCCAAAAAATATTTGAGAATATTTTACAAATTAATCCTGACGATCGGGTAGCAATGCTGTATTTTAAACGCTCTCGCAAATATCGAATGTATGGAGCGCCGGATGGGTGGTCTGGGGTGGAAATTTCGAGGGAAAAATAGGGCGTTTTTTGAAGGAAGAAGTTATTAGTTATTAGTTATTGGTTATTGGTTATTGGTTGTTGGTTGTTGGTTGTTGGTTGTTGGTTGTTGGTTATTAGTTGTTGTTAGTTGTTGGTGCTGTCACCCGCGAGCTTTCCGTCCAATGTCATCAGGAAGAAGGAAGAAGGCTATAAGGGCTTCGCTTAGGGTGAAGAGAAGGAAGAGGGTAGAGGATAGACTTGATTCAACATTCCTCGATGCAGAACCTAATTATGTAAATTTCCAGGACATAATTGTGCAGCACGGATTATTAGCATGAGCTACAATGCTTTTTATCAGGGAAATTGTCGCATTTGGTTTGGTGATTTCGATCGCATTACCGATACAGCGTCGCTAATTTCGACTCAATTCGCGATCGGCAATTAGCTGGAACTATTATTAATTACAATCAAATCAAAGAATCAGCCGATTTGTGCAGTTTCTCTGAGAACCCAGGCGATTTACTATGTTATTGAAAAGTATTAGCAGATCGATCGCAAAATTTTACAGCAGCGTGCCCCTCCGTTTAGCGCTGACAGTGCCATTTGTCCTGCAAACTGTCGCCGCAGTCAGCCTAGTAGGATATTTGTCTTTCATCAACGGACAAAAAGCCGTTCAAGAATTGGTTAATAGCTTGCAGGCCGAAATTAGCGATCGCATCCAAGAGCACCTCACAAATTACTTAGAAAAACCTCACACCATCGCCCGACTCAATGCAGGTGCAGCGCAACTCGGCAAGCTGCATCCAGCAGATTTGCAAGCAACACAGCGCTACTTTTGGCAGCAGATGCAAATATTATCCTCGGTGCGAGCAATCTATTTAGGCAGTAAGCAAGGTGAATTTATCGGAGTTCGCAGAGAAGCATCGGGACAATTAATTGCACAAATTACAGAAAACTTTCCTAGGCGTTCTTTCTATGGTTTAGATGGCCGAGGCAATCCCACTAATTTATTGAGTTACGAACCGAATTACGACGCGCGAAATCGTCCTTGGTACATCAGTGCAACCGTAGCAAACAAATTAGTTTGGACAGACATTTATACGTTTTTTCATGGAGATTTGGGAATCACAGCGGCTCAGCCTTGCTATGACGAGCGAGGTGAGTTTGTTGGAGTAATGGCAGTTGACATGATTTTGAGCCAAATTGGAAACTTTTTGGGAAACATGAAAATTAGCCGATCGGGTCAAACTTTCATTATGGAGCGATCGGGCGCTTTAGTGGGAAGTTCGACAAGCGAAAAACCCTACACCCTCGATCCTGACGGCAAAGCTCGACGATTGCTAGCAATTGACAGCAAAAATACGTTAACTAACGCCACAGCTAAACACATCATTAGTAATTTCAATTTAAGCCAAGTTGAGCCGCCTCAAAAACTAGAATTTCAACTCGAAAATCAGCGGCATTTTGTGCAGATATTGCCGTACAAAGACCCCAGCGGCATTGATTGGTTAGTAGTGATAGTGATTCCAGAAAACGATTTTATGGAAAAAATAAATGCTAGCACTGCTACCACTATTTTACTCTGCATGGCAGCGCTAATAGTAGCAACAATTATTGGTATTTTTACAGCTAGATCGATCGCGCGGCCAATTCTGGGGTTAAACGCAGCAGCCAAAAATATCGCCCGAGGAGAATGGGATCGGAAACTAGAGTTCGATCGCGCCGACGAAGTAGGAGAACTCGCCAAATCCTTCACCAGCATGGTATCTCAATTGCAAACATCCTTCGTCGCCCTCGAAAATAAAAATCAAGAATTGCTGCAATTCGACCAACTCAAAAACGAATTCTTAGCCAACACCTCCCACGAATTCCGCACTCCCCTCAACGGAATGATTGGTATTGCCGAATCAATGATTGACGGCGCAGCCGGAACTTTATCGGAAATTCAGCAGCACAACCTCTCAATGATTGTTAGCAGCGGCAGGCGGCTCAACGAACTTGTTGACAATATTCTCGACTTTGCTCAACTCAAAAATCAAAAACTAGAATTGCAGTTTCGCAGTGTAGGAATTAAGTCAATTGTCGAAGTTGTACTAACTGTAAGCAAATTTTTAATCGGTACTAAAAACTTGCAGTTAATTAACAATATTCCTGCGGATTTGCCGTTGGCTTGGGCTGACGAAAATCGCTTGCAACAAATCCTTTACAACTTAATTGGCAATGCGATCAAATTCACCGATAGCGGCACTATAGAAATATCAGCAGAAATTGTAGCCACCGACGGCCAAAAATTCCTCCCAGTGCCCGCGTCAAATCGCCCGCCGCCAGGCCCGAATTTTCATATAGCTGTCACCGTTTCCGATAGTGGAATTGGCATTCCGGGCGATCGGCTCGATCGCATTTTTGAGCCATTTGAACAAGGCGACGGTTCCACAGTCAGACAATACGGAGGAACCGGTTTAGGTTTAACAATATCCAAACAATTTGTCGAACTCCACGGCGGTAAAATCTACGCAGCATCGCAAGTCGGCATCGGTTCCCGCTTCACCTTTACCCTACCTTTTTCTACCGAACAAATTAATCCCAATCAAGCAGTAATAAATCCGCAAATAACAACCGAAACTAAAAATTTTCAACTCCCCAATAACATTTATCAAACTTATTTGTCCTGCGACTTAAATTTTTATAAACCAGCTCCTAATCCAGTAAATCAAGCCGCCGCGCTATTAAAAGTTGAACAATTTAAAATTATGATAGTTGACGACGATCCGATTAACCTGCAAGTTTTAAACAATCATCTTTCTCTGGAAAATTACAGCGTTATTCAGGCACCTAACGGGGAACAAGCCCTATCACTCCTCGAAGGAGGACAGCATTTTGACTTAATCATTCTCGACATCATGATGCCCAGAATGTCGGGTTATGAAGTCTGCGCCAAACTCAGGGAAAAATATCCCTCCCACGAGTTGCCAGTAGTGATGTTAACGGCGAAAAATCAAGTGTCAGATTTAATCATAGGATTTCAATTCGGCGCTAACGACTATCTAACCAAACCCTTCTCGAAAGACGAACTTTTAACCAGAATTAAGTCTCACATCAACTTATCGCAAACTAACAGCGCCTACGGGCGATTTTTCCCCGATGCTTTCTTAGAATTTTTGAAAAAAGAAAGTATTGTGGATATCGAATTAGGCAATTATGTCAGCAAAGAAATGGCAGTCATGTTTAGCGATATTCGCTCTTTCACCTCGCTTTCTGAAACTATGACACCACAGCAAAACTTTGACTTTGTTAATGCTTACTTGCGAGAAGTCAGTCCAAAAATTAGAGAGAATCACGGCTTTATTGTCAAGTATTTAGGAGATGGAATGATGGCAGTTTTTCCAAACGGTGCTGACGATGCACTCAAAGGTGGAATTGCTAAACTGCAACAAGTTCACAAATATAATGTCTATCGGCTTCGCAGCGGATATCAACCGATTCAAGTAGGTGTAGGAGTGCATTTCGGTCAGATGATGGTGGGGATAGTCGGAGAAGCACAGAGAATGCAGGGAGATGCTTTTTCCGATCATGTCAATTTAGCCTCTCGTTTGGAAAGTCTCACTAAATTATATGGAGTATCGTTAATAATTTCTGATAAAGTTTTGGAAAATTTAACCGATCCCGAACAGTATCAAATCCGTTTTTTAGATAGAGTAATTGTCAAAGGCAAAAAAGAGGCAATTTCTATCTATGAAGTCCTCGACGGAGAAACCGAGTTAGTCAGGGAAATCAAGTTACAAACTCAGCCGGATTTTGAACGAGGTTTAGAACATTATCGCCGTCACGAATTTAAGGCCGGTCAAATTTGTTTCGATCGAGTTTTAGCTGTTAATTCCGAAGACAAAACGGCTATCCTGTATTTAGAGCGACTCAACCATTTGATAAAAAATGGCGTTCCTGAAAATTGGTCTGGGGTTTGGACCTTAACTCAGAAATAATTTGATAGTGTCGGTAGATAGTAGATTTGCGACTTTCAAACAACTGGAGAATTGAGTCTACGACAATTTTTATAACTATCGGGTTAAAATCGGTAATAAACTCATCTGCTTCGAGATTTTGCTTAAACAATTCCTTGGCTCGATCGCACTGATAGCACATTTCGTCAAAGCCAACAATTTTTACTACAAACGTCGCCAGCGGGGAGTGTTCTAAATCGCTATTAGAATTGCTTTTAGCCCTACCATTTTCTAATAAATTTAATACTTCCGATTCTAAACTATTTTTAGGGTTATAAGGTTTCTCGATTTCTGGAAAAAAGCTTTCCAGGCGCACGCCTCCGACAGTTCTATCTGGAAGTTCTCCCATCATCATCGCCAGAGAAACGTCGATTCCCAAACTCGAAGAAAGAGCTTCTAGCAGGGCGATAGCAGCTAGTTTACAGCCCAAATAAAGCTTGGCAATTTCCAGGTTGTATCTAGCAGTAGTTTCCCAACGCTGATAGGTGCGATCGTCGGGACATCCCTCAAACTGCCGAAAAATCACCTCTGGCTGGAGATAACTCAGAAAACCCTCCATTTTCAGGATAGCAATTCGATAGTCGCGAACCGTGTAAAAACCGCAGCAGGTGAGGTTGTGATTGGTTTCCGGCAGTAAATTCCAGGTATTTGCCAAAAAATGGGCTGAACTCTGGTGAGAAAAACTGATTACATCCCGGTTAGAAATGCGTACAGCTTTTTTTATAGTTTCCCGCATTTCCTCGTCAGTCAAACTGAGGTTAAACAGGCTATTTATTGCTTGCAAGCGGTCGTAAAGACGCTGGCTGACTGTTACTCTTCCCTCGGCGGGGCGAAACGGAATTGTCGCTTCAATGCAGGCTGCAATTTGAAGCAATTGCTCGCGTTTTAGAAATGGTTCTAGAGCTTTTGCTGCTACCAAAGCGCTGAGAAATTCGTTTTGTCCTGAGAAGGGGTTGAGCACTTCTCCGGGTACAAAACCGAATACCTGCATTACCATCTCGAAGGTAGCATCTGCCGAAAGTTCAGATTGCTCTCGAATTTGTAGCTGTTTGTTGACTTCTTTTGTTACCGGAGTGATGTAGTAGCTGACGTTAAAGTTAATACTGCGATCGACTTGCACGTAGACGATATCGTGAAATAAAGCGGCCAAAATCTCGATCGCGTCTTCTTTTCCCCCTACCTCAAAAATATGTTCGGGAGTGTGAAAAAACCGCCACGATCCTGTCATCGGCTGAACTATCAGTTCGGCAATCCGAGCGAGTTCAGTTGGTTCTACTTCTGCGTTTAGGCGGTCGATCGCCCAAATCAGCTTTTCTAAGCACTGTAAATATGCTTCTTTGCTATCCATCACAGTCTTTTCCAATAACATTGATGTCAGTCAATTTGAGATTTGAGATAATTCGACTTCGCCCTACAAGTTTGAGATTTACTTGCAACCGGAGCAGGAACTCTTCGTCTAAAATTTTTAGATATCCACAACAGGAGTACGTGGTACGGTATCAAATTTTTAGCGGTATCACCACGTCAGCCACCCTCTTGTTAGTTGAATTTTTTGTATATGCGATTTTTTCGAGTAGGAAATTTTGACTTTTTTGTTGAAGATTTTAGCTGAAATGGAGGAGACCAATATTTGCTTTAAATCTACTTAATTTCCAGTAGCTGACCTCCCCTGTTTACCAATTTTAATTAATACAAAGTATGACAAGTAAATTACATAAATTGCTAAACCTGTCATACCCAACAATCCCAAAAATTGAGGTGTGAGATTGGGGTGAAACATCTGCTTGTACAGCCAAGGCGGGTCTAACCAAATGCGGCAAAAAGGTTCGTCAATTACTTGAATTTGAGATTTAAAGGCACAGTTTAAGAAGGGAATTTGAGCTAGAGCGCCCAAACCGCTGAAAACAGTAATCGCCCACCGCCAAGCTGTAAAGGCGAGCTTCAAAGGTGATTGAGGCCGATCGGCAATTTCGTCGTTTAAATCCTGCCAGAACCACAGACAAGCAGGAATCAAGGCTCTCGCTATCACTGACGAGACAAAGCTCACAGGCAGAGCAGCCATCATCAGGTAAAGTGTAATTGCCAACAAACTGGCTACCCGCCAATAAATCACCAACAAACGGGCGATCGCATCAGCTTTGTCAAAAACAGCCCAAATCAGCACTACGAGCGGGATCGAAATTGTTAATAGCACAGACAAGCGGTAATCCATCCACACAAGTGGTTGAAACCAAGGCCCAGTGGCTGCCAATAAAAGACTTAACATCTTTGGGAAAATATACTCACTTATTTGTGACAAATTCTACTATACAAATGCTCAAAAGTCAGGGATAAGATAAGACGGCGGTTGAAACGAGGTTTACAAAAACTTTCGTTGGTGGCTCGACAGTTTCGCCGAACGTCCTCGGCATATCCCAAAATATAACGTAATTTTAACTATCCAGCCGGGAAGTCCCTCGGTATATTCATTCGGGATGAATCTTCGCGCAGCGCGAAGTACCCCGAATGAATTACCGAGCGTGATGAAAGGCTCGTGAGTTGACAATTGCACCGCCCACGAGATACAAAGCGCAGCCAGCAGTAGACGGGCGGTGCATGAGGAAACGAACAAATTCCCTGTATTTTCCTTGCCTATCAGCTATGCTGTTACCAGCAACCTTAGTTACCGATAATGTATCAAGCTTACAAGTTCCGATTATATCCAACAACCGAACAGCAGCAATATTTTGCTGGTGCATTTGGCTGTTCGAGATGGTTCTGGAATTACAGCCTAAATCTTTGTCAGGAAACATACAAGGCTACCGGTAAAGGGCTGAGTCGGGGCGCAATCCAAGGTTTACTACCTCAGCTCAAGAGCGAATATCCTTGGCTGAAGAAAGGTGCTTACTCGCAATCTCTACAGGTTGTTGCCCTAAATCTGTCTGTTGCATACCAGAATTTCTTTGAGAAAAAAGCTGGTTTTCCTAGCTTCAAATCAAAGCATGGACGGCAATCCGTCAGCTATCCTCAGAATGTCAAGGTAGGTGAAAAGTCTATCAAGCTACCTATCATTGGTGAAGTGAATTGCAAAATACATCGCACTTTTGATGGCACAGTCAAGACTGTTACCGTATCTAAGAACCCAGATGGGAAGTATTTTGCTTCTATCTTGGTTGATGATGGTATTCCGAGTGTAGAGACTACACAAAAAGGCAAGGCAATTGGTTTAGATGTAGGCTTGATTGACTTCTGTGTAACCAGTGATGGCAGTAAATATGTCAATCCTCAGCATCTCAAAAGACACAGCCGTAACCTCAAAAGGAAACAACAGAAACTCAGTCGTCAGCAAAAAGGGAGCAATACTAGACACAAGGCTAGAAGATTAGTGGCTAAAGTCCACTCAAGAATCAAGCGTGTTCGCGAAGATTTTCTACACAAACTATCCCGCAAGATAGTAAACGAAAACCAAGTCATCGCCGTAGAAAATTTAAACGTCAAAGGCATGGTACGCAATCACTGTATAGCTAAATCAATTAGCGATGCTGGGTGGGGGATGTTCGGAACAATGCTCAAGTATAAAGCTGAAAAAGAGGGCAAAATCTATGTTGAGGTTGACCGATTCTTCCCTAGCTCCAAAACTTGCAATAATTGTCTGCACAAAGTATCTGAAATGTCATTGGATGTTCGTCATTGGGATTGCCCTAGTTGTAAATCAAGAAATGATCGCGACGTGAATGCGGCCAAAAATATTAGAGATGAAGCCTTGCGGTTTTTGGCATTAGGAATTAGTGCTACTGCCAGTGGAGGGAATGTAAGTCGTGGTGGCAAGATTTCGGTCTTGTCGGACGCGGTTCCTTGTGAATCTGGAAGCCCCCGTCATAGCGGTACTCCGCTTGACGGTGGGTAATTCACTCGTCTTGTCTTCAACCTCTACCTGGTTGGTAAAGTCTCCTGTAGACGCGGTTTCAACCACCGGGTATTCTTGGGGAGTTGACTAAATACTTGCTATAGATGAAGTCCTAGCTCTCCTTTACAAGGTTTTTTGGGAGGGAGTTGTGTATAGCACGTATTTGGCAAAAAGGTATAGTTAATCAAGCGATAAAAGAATCCCGCACCAAAATGTAGTTTTTGGTGCGGGAGGGAAGACAAGGAGCTAAATTGCTCGTTTATTCGTCGTAGATGCGGCATTCAGCAGCGTCAGGGTTGTCATCGCAATATTTTTCAAAGGAATTTTTAGGTTTGACTTGCTTTTGGTGGGAAGCTTCTGCTTGCAGTTCTTCAACTGCGTCCCACGCTGCGGCGCATTCGCCCGAAGTTGCGCCCTTGACGTCACAGACGGTACGAGCGCTTTCTAGTTCTTCTTCAATTTGTTCTTGGATGTTGCCTGCGGGTGTTGTTGTCATAAATTTCTTGAGTAAGAAAGGTTTTCTTTTTTGGATGTTAGCTTGTGTTCGATTTGCAGTTTCAGTCTGGCGACCTCAGCTAATACTAGCTTGAGATGTGCTGATGTTGCAGCCCGATCAAACCCATCCATAAACTGCGATCGCAGCAGCCGTCTCTACTTCCTGTTTTATTTTAGCCGATCGGCGGATTTTAGTTCACAGGCATCAATGCAGGTCGAGCCCACCTGACTTTTGATGAAAACATTACAGGAAATTGTCGTGTCAAACTGTATTGAGCTTGATCTTTTAAGATTTAGCTGAAGACGGAATTTAACACTAAACAGATTGATTTAAGACTCATGTTAACTTATGTTAACACAAGAACGGCGATCGGGGGAGAGTCGATCGACTTTCCAATAGCGTCCCGCCAGAGGCAAGTTCCGGTTAGCCTAATGTATAGACATAGTTTTATAGAGATTTTCGCCCTATGGACAAGCAAAACCAAATGCAATGGGTCAGCGCCTTATCAACCCGTCCGTCTTTGGAATCAGCCTTGAAAGAAGTTGTAGAAAAAGCCGATCGCGAATTAGAAGGCCCGGCCGATTTAGCACTGATTTTTATCTCGTCTGCCTTTGCCAGCGAGTATTCTCGGCTGATGCCTTTACTCAAAGAATTACTGCCAGTGCCTGCGATTCTCGGCTGCGGCGGGGGAGGGGTCATCGGTACCGGTCGAGGCGGTCAGACCGAAGAAGTGGAGGGTTCTCCAGCAGTCAGCCTCTGTCTTGCCCGCTTGCCTGGAGTGAGCGTCAGAACATTTCACGTCGGTGCAGAGGAACTGCCGGACTTAGACAGTCCGCCGGATACTTGGGTGGATTTGTTGGGCGTGCCGGCCGGCGAAGAACCGCAGTTTATCATTTTGGCCGACCCCTTTTCGGCAAAAATTAACGATTTGCTGCAAGGGCTAGATTATGCCTATCCGGGTGCACCGAAGGTAGGGGGACTCGCCGGCGGCGACGGTGCGGGCAGGGGCGCGGCGCTGTTTTGCGACTATCAGCTTTACCGAGAAGGAACGGTGGGAGTGGCTTTGAGCGGAAATATAGTTCTAGAAACGATTGTCGCTCAAGGCTGCAGACCGATCGGGCATCCTTATCGGGTGACGGAAGGAGAGCGCAATATTGTGCTCAAACTCGAAGAACAAACCGACGATATCGGCAGCGGGGGCATCGAGCGATCGCCCTTAGAGGCCCTGCGAGAGTTAGTTCAAACTTTGAGCGAAGCAGACCGAGAATTAGCGCAGCACTCGTTATTTGTCGGCTTAGTCAGCGATGAATTCAAGTTTAAATTAGAGCCCGGAGATTTTTTAATCCGAAATTTGTTAGGGGTAGATCCGAAAGTGGGAGCAATTGCGATCGGCGATCGAGTCCGTCCCGGACAGCGCATCCAATTTCACCTGCGGGACGCGCGCACCTCCGCAGAAGACCTAGAACTGCTGCTCGATCGCTATCAGCGGGATGGTGAGTACAGGGGTACATCTAGCGCAGGTGCATTGATGTTCTCTTGTCTGGGGCGCGGCGAAGGGCTTTACGGACAATCGAACTTTGACTCGAAACTGTTCGGCAGGTACATCAAAAACATTCCCCTGAGCGGCTTTTTCTGCAACGGCGAAATCGGCCCCGTGGGCGGCAGCACGTTTCTGCACGGCTACACCTCCGTCTTCGGGATTTGCCGCCAAAATTCATAATCTTGTTGACTGTTGGCAGTTGACTGTTAACGGTTGACTGTTGACGGTTGACGGTTGACTGTTGACTGTTGACTGTTGACAACTAACAACTAACAACTAACAACTAACAACTGACAACTAACAACTAACAACTAACAACTGACAACTAACAACTGACAACTGACAACTAACAACTGACAACTAACAACTAACAACTGACAACTGACAACTAACAACTGACAACTGACAACTAACAACTAACAACTGACAACTAACAACTAACAACTGACAACTGACAACTGACAACTGACAACTACCAACTAACAACTACCAACTGACCAATAACTAAAAGCGGCAGTCGCCTGCCGCTTTTAGTTTTAACTAGATATCAGGAAACCTTAGAAACTAAAGGTTGTCCGCAGGACTCCTACCCAGATATCGTCATTATTTCTGTTGTTTTCGGGATTCAGAATCACGTAAACGCCCGGTGTCACCGCAATAAAGTCATTAACTTGGAAGCGATAGAAACCCTCCAAGTGATAAGAGGTGTCGCGGTCTCTGGCGACATCGCTTTCAGTAACTTTTGGCGGGATGCCGGCGATAAAACCGAGAAGGTTTCCAGGCTTGCCAAAATCTGGCAGCGCCAAGAAAACAGCACCATTCTGAACAGTAGCGTCATTGTTGCCACCCCGCAGTTGTTCAGCCTTGGTGTAACCGTACCAACCGCCAAGCTGGAAGCGACGGCTGGGTTTTAAGTTAAGTTGTACGCCAAAGTTATCTGATGCGGTGGCTGATTGACCGAAGGGCCGGTTAGCCAAGGAACTGCCCGTACCGCCCATGATGCCAACATCGCCACCCCGATTGTATTTCCGGGTGTAAGTTGCGCCAATGTCAATAACTTTGCCCAGAGAGAAGTTGAGCTGACCCAAAGCGCTGAAAGAACCGTTGAAAACGCCCCGGCCGTCGGCTGGGTTGGGAGAATCGCCGTCGGAGGCAAGATAGGCAACTGTGGCTTTCACTGGGCCCAAGTTGTATTTGATAGCAGCGCCTGCTCCTTCGGGGCCGCGGAACACTGCCGGGTTGTAACGTCCAAACCTGGATAGAGCACCGTTGCCGCTACTTTCCAAGGGAGCAGTCAGCTCGGCAACGTCATCGAGCCTCAGTCCTTTCGGGCCCAACCATACTGTAGCGTTGCCTACCGGAAAGCGATACCACACTTGATCGAGGGAGAATTGGTTGCCGTCTTCGCCGTCAATGGCGAGGCGAGCCATGTTCGTACCGGCGGTGTTGGCTGTACCGTAGTTGGCGATGTTTCTAGCTTGCAAGCGGGTTCTGAGCAAGTCTCGACCGCTGAAGCTGGTGTTGAAGTTCAACCGCACCCGGTAGCCGAGGTTGGTGGCCGTTTTGTCGTCCCGCAGCCCAACACCATCTCCGAAGGTGTCGCTGGCGAGAAAAATGGCTTCTCCGGCCAGTTTGGTTGTGGTGGAGAATTGGTTGGCTTCTAGTTCTGCGGTGCGAGCTTCTAGGCCATCTACTCGTCCGCGCAGGGTAGCGAGTTCGGCTGCAAATTCTTCTTGCAGGCGTTGCAGGATGGCTAAGTCGTCTTTGGTGACGAAGGTACCTGTTGACGAGCTAATTAGTTTGGTTACTTGGTCTAAGCAGGCGTTGACGCCGGCTGCAAATTCGTAGCGAGTCAGGGCGCGGTTGCCGCGGTAGGTGCCGTCGGGATAGCCTGCGATACAACCGTAGCGTTCGACTAGGGATTGCAGGGCTTGGAATGCCCAGTCTGTCGGCCTTACGTCGGATAGCTGAGAGACCGATGTCACCTGGGACATGGTTCCTGACTGTTGTGCCGGCAGGGCTTGGGGTGTTGCTGGGACGATCGGGCCGCCCATTCCTCCGGGTACTGTCTGAGCAATTTCTACCTTAGTAGCTGGGACAGTAGCTGGGGGGAGAGCGGCGGCAGCCGGTTCTTCAATTTTTGCAGCGGTGTCTGTGGGGGTGCTTTGCACTGCCAAGTCTGATGCTTGGGGCGACGGTTCGGCTGTGTTCGCTGCAGCCACGGGTTCAGTCGCTGCCGCTGTGGTGGCGGGGGCGATTGCGATTGGGGCTGCTGAGTCGATGCCGCTTTCTGCTGTTTGCAGTGCTGCTGCGCTGGTTTCTGGTTCAATTTTTGCCAGTTTTTCCGGCTGTTTTTGTGCGTCGTCCGAGTTGGCGATCGGGGTTTGGGCCGCTGGAGCGATGCTGTTTAAAGCCAGCTTTTCTGTGGCGGCAGGGGCTGCTGCAACTGGTTCTGCAACTAATTCTGCAACTGATGCTGCAATTTTTGATTCGGATGACTTTGCTGTGGCTAGCTGGTTGGCTTCAGCGGTTGCGGTCGCTTCGGCTGCTAGGGCTGCGGTACTGACAACTGATGATAGCCCCAGAATAGCGGGGGATACTAGCAGTAAATTCCAAAAAGTTCTGTTCATTTTCCTCACACCTTCACACTCTATTCAACTCGATCGAGAATTCCCAACTTGTAATTTTTGTGGTTGCTTGTCTGCTAAGAATAACTGCCAATATAATAGAACCTCTCCATAGCTGCTGACTCACAGTTGGGGTGTCTAGTTTCCGCTTGAACGTAGGGGCTGGGCTTTTCTACGGCAAGGGCATCAATTCTGGTCAAGTCCACATTACATTACGGTTGATTATACCATCACCGGGCGACGTACCCATACGCTATGCGAAGCATACAGTCTGGGCTTCCCGTTTCAACCGCCGCTGCCTCTACCATTTTTGAATGATGTTGGTCTTATGCAGCGTATGGAGGTTTGACAAGCCATGTTGTCCTCACTCCCATCGCACGGGGTGCGTGCGATATCGGCAGACTCCCTGCGCCCCAAGGAGTTCATTTCATCTCTCGATCGCCAGACTTGCTTTAATTGCTGTAGCTGCGATCGATAATTGGTGGTGCGGGTTCGGCCACAATCTGCCTCAAACTGACTGCTACCCTGAGTCTTCGGTTACGCCAGACTTAATAGACAGTTATCAGGATAGGATCGGGGCTGCTTGTCGCCTCCCTTATACAGCTTTCGAGCCAAATATGTCAAGCTTTTTAACCTCACTTTAAACCCTGCGACCTTTGGCGGGGCGATTTTCGGGCCGGCTGGGAGCCAGCGGGCTTTCATAACTCGTAGATGTACCCTAGAAAAGCCAAATTTCTGGCTTGACCAATTTGGCTTTTCTGACTATCCCAAGAGTCGGGACTCGCGCGGGCGATCGTCATGTTTGAGACAAGCTGTCGCCCGGTTTAATTAACCGCTACTTTAACACAATTTTTGGGTGTTCTGAGTGCGGCTGCAATTGGTGTTGCTTAATATCCAATCGCGCCGAGAATGCTGTGTTGCTTGAGATACAAACTCTACCCAAATTTTATAGCGATTTGATGGCTGTTTTTGGCGTAGGGCGATCGCAGGAATTTAATGCTAAGCTGGCGAAAATGCACAACTCAAAAATAGTGCTGTCGGAACAAAAAACCCAAACGCTGTGGGTGGAAAATTTAGTAAAAGAATGAGGGGTTATGGAAGATTTTGGTATTATTATTGCCTGCTGCGACCAAGATTATCTGTTTGCTAAGGATTGCTGTGCTAGCATCCGGTATTTTTTGGGAGATGTCCCCATCTGTCTGTTGATTGACGGTACGTTTTCTGTGAGTGCTTTGGAGAAATCCTACGGCGTGCGAGTAATCGATCGCACAACGGTTTCCTAAGAGGTTCTCAGGAAAAAAAGTTTTGGTTGGAGCAAAACTAAGATGATTGCCTTTTGGGAAAGTTCTTGGTCAAACTTCCTGGTTTTGGATGCCGATACCATCGTCTGGGGCGATGTTCTCAAGTTGGGTAATTTTAAGAAATCTGATTTGATTGTAGACCAACCTTGTCAGGAAAATTCGGATGCAGATATTTCAAAACTTTTCTTTGACATTCCTGGTGTTGAGAAGCATTTCCTCAGTTTTAGCTGGTCGAAATATCGAGCCAATTATTTCTGCACTGGTACTTTTTTGCTAAGTGCGGCATTTTAATTAGGAAGAATACGTAGAAATTTTAGATTTTACGGTTGCAAATTCGGGGATATTTAAGTACGGAGAAATGGTTTTTTTAAACTTTATGATTTTCCGGGCGGCCGGGGAAAGTCGGCTGCGGGTGCAGAATGTGGATATGCAGTTTTTGGTGCCGGATTTTGACCAGGATTTCGTGAGAAAGCGGTTTCCGGTTGAGTCAAGCGGGCTTGCGGGCGATCGCGCCTCGGCGACTGTGATTCACTGGTGCGGCCCGAAGCCGAGTTTATCAACATCTCAAGTTTACTCGGAACCGATGAATTTTTGCCGCCGCAAGTATCAGGAGGATGTTTGGAACTGCAGGGGTTTGGTGGCTGAGATGTCGCTGCAATTTGAGGATTTGCAGCGATCGATCTATGTGTACAAGAATAAGTTGACTGTTGACGGGCCCGCACGCACCATCCACCGCCCCTACTGGGTATTAACTGTTGACTCGATTTTATTATTCCGATGCAACCGGAAACGATATAAAAAGTTGGGTGCGGGGGGCGAGAAACTGGGAATATTCTGAGATTTATCGCCTCCATTTCCCGACTTTTTTGCAGTAATACCAAATCAGGGTTAGCTACTGGCTACGATATAAAAAGTTGGGTGCGGGGGGCGAGAAACTGGGAATATTCTGAGATTTATCGCCTCCATTTCCCGACTTTTTTGCAGTAATACCAAATCAGGGTTAGCTACTGGCTACGATTACTGATTTCGGAATTTTTTAACCGCAGAGAACGCAGAGAACACAGAGAAAGAGAAGAGAGAGATGAATGCAGGGTTCACTCATCCAGGGGCAAAAGGGGGCCGGCTGGGGGCAAAACTTGGCGGTGAACGCTGATTTTGTGACTTTCTCGCTGAGTTTGCATTTCTACGGCGATCGCCTCAAATTCTACTTCCATGCAGCCGTAGGGAATTTCTAACTCGATGCTCGATCGGACATTTCCCAAGCCGTTAGGTGTAAATTCGGTAATCCAGCGCGGCCCGTCGAGAATCAGGTAGCTTTGTCGATCGAATACCCAAACTTTCACATAAATCCGGGGCATCAATTCCGGCAGTTGCACTTTCACTGTTACAGCCTGGCCCCCGAGGATTTCGGCGCGCGGCAATTCTAAGACGGGCATCGGTACTAACTCGTCTTCTGGCAAAACGTAGGGAGTTGGCCCAGTTGATTCTGCTTCGAGTTTTGTGGTTTTTTGAGCAACTTGTTTCGGCTGCGGGGGCTCGTCAAAAACTACAAATTCTCTGGATTCCGGGCCAATATATTTGGGTTCGGAAATTGTTTCCCCGATCGCCCGTTGCAGCAAGGTTGGGCTGCTTTCTTCCACGACGGCTATGGCGTCGCTGCTATTGGCGGCTTTTGGAGTGGGCGACAGGGTGGTTGCTTTGAGCCATTCGGGGGATTCGTCGTTGCTGGCTAGGGAACTCAGTCGCGACCAAAATCTATTCTCAACGTTTAGGGTTTGAAATGCCTGTTTTGAGGCTGTTGGCGGGGCTTCTGGGGCTGTTGTTTCTGGTTCTGGGGTCTTTTCGGATTTTTGGTCGATCGCTCGATCTTCGGCCGTTTCTGCGGCTGTTGGGATGTCTGAGGGTTTGGTTTGTGGGTCGATCGCCCCGGCGACTGTTTGACGGGGATTGGAGATTTCTTCGAGCAATTGCGATCGGCTGCCCTCGGGCAGTTTGTTACCGAATGCGGGCAATTCTAGACCGCCGGCACTTGCGGTTGGGCGGGAATTCAGTTGAGGCGGTAAGGGCTCGTTTGTTGAGACTTCGGCCGGGGATGGAGACTCTAAAGATTTTTCTACTAGCTTGAGAAACGATAAATTTGTGGTCTTCCGAGGCTGTTTTGAGGCTGTTGGGGAGAGTTCGGCTTGATGCTTTTCTTCGATGAAATTTTCTTTAATTACTTCTAGAAGGTGTTCTAAACGGGCGGTTATTGTAAATAGTTTGGTGGCTAGGGGAACGCCTCCGCTGCTGAGTATTGCTTCTCCTAAAATTAGGCGACTTTTGCACTCGCTGGGGATGTAGGTGACGCAGGCAAAGATGCAGGGGGGAGCTTGTTCTGGCATCTGCTGCTGGATTTGGGCGAGTATTTTTGAGGTTTGGGGGTCGCGCAGGTAGATTTGTATTTCTGCTGAACCGATGAGTTTTTTGAGTTCTTCTGTTTGTGATTCAGAGATGAGATTTGCTGTTTTTCTGGTTGTTTGGGGTGGTTGGGGAATGTCGATTTTGCCGGAAATGACTAAGGGGCGACCGAGTTGGGTGACGAAGGTTTCTCGATCGAGTATGAGTTCGAGTTCGAGTTTGACTGGGGGTTTGGGCGGAGGCGGAGGGGTTTGGGGATTGGGGAATTGGTAGATTTTGGTCGGCTGCGGTGGGGCTGGGGGTTGGGTTGCAGGACGATCGACCGGTGCTGCGATTTGTGAGTCTGAGGGGATAGTGGCAGGTTCCAAGGTGTCGATCGTCGGCGGTAGGGGTTCGGAGGTTTCCGATTCTGCGGGCAATACTTCCAATTGCACGCCGTACTGCCAAGGTTTTGTTGGTGTCGATCGAGGATCTGGCAAGCAGGAGAGTTCCCACATTCCCGGTTTGAGTCTGGTGTAGGGAATGATCACGACTAATCCTTCGGGGTTGGTGCGTGCCGATCGGCTTTGGACTTTCCGCTGCGGGACTACTCCCTCGAAGGATGTGTAGGTGACGCGAATTTCGATGTCGGTGTTGGGGTGCTGGATGCGAGCAACGACGCGGTATTTGCCTTCTAGAATTTCCACGTCGGCGGTTTCTAGGGGCAACCAGGCGCGATCGCCTTCTTTCTGCAGTAAAAATTCTAGTTTTTTCATATTTATTTCCCCTGGAAGGCTCCCGCTTGATTGGTCACAGGTTGGTGGTGGTTTGTTGAGCGACAGCTACAGATATTCAATTACTTTATGTTTTATAGCCTATCATTTGTGTCGGTCAAGAGGCGCGATCGGTAGAGTCCCGCACCGGACTCAGGCTTTGTCCTTTTCCTGCTGCTATGGCTGCATACAATTATCGCGATCGCCCCCCAAGAGCGATCGGCAGCATCTGGGGCTTTGCAAAAAGCATTTTTTTACAACTTGCCAGCACGCAAGAGCTCGCGATCGCTTGCGAGCTCTTGAAGTGTACTACAAATCCCAAACACAGATGCTCTTGGGAGGCGATCGCGAGCATCTGTATTTTGGATGAAGAGTGGGAGCTTAATATCTCGCGATTATTGTACGGCTCGCAAGCGAGCGCGAGTGGGAGCATCTGGTGTTTTGCATTTATAGTGTTCGCACTCTAATAAAAAAATGCTTTTTGCCAAACTGATATCCTCCCTCGCGAGTTCGCACTCTTCATCCCAAAAAAACTTTTTACAAAGTCCCAGATGCTCCCTCGGACAATGACATTTCCCTACAAGTATCGCATTGTGAAACAGGCCCGAAAGCCTGTTACTTTCCCCCACCTACCACGGACTGCCGATCATACTAAAAGCTGCCCAATAATAAGGATGCGATAAATCTTGGCTCTCGATTTGAGGGATAGACAGAGGTAAAGAAGTTTCGCCCCTAGAGCTTCGCAATTGACCGTTATTTATGGTTACTTTACCTTCGATCGCAGCAATTTGTGCTTGCCTGAGAGCTTCAGATTTAATAATAGGAGGGTCTTTCGGCTTGTTGACTTTTAAGCGATCGTAAAACTCACTCATCAACGCCAGAGTTCCCGCATCGCTGACGTACCACAAGCTGGCGAGGGCAGATTTTGCTCCCGATTGCAGCGCTAAACCGGCAAATCCGAGTTCTGCTTCTTTATCTCCCAAGGCTGTTCTGCAGGCGCTCAATACTAACAGTTCCAGAGGCGGATTGTTCCATTTTAAATCTCTCATTTGATCGAGTCCGAGTCTGGTGTCCCAAAATTGAATGTAAGAGTTATTTGGAGTTCCGGGGCGGAATTCGGCGTGGGTGGCGAGGTGGATGATGCCGTATCTTTGTTGCAGGCGCTGGGATTGCAAGTTTACGAGGGTGAAATCTTCGTTGAGAAAAGATTTACCGGGCCACTCTCGGACGATCGTCCTTAATTCTAACGGAACTGCCGGTAGCGGTTGTTTGTTCGCCGTTTCTGAGAAAATAGATGCTCCCATTGCTAAGACTTGGGTGTTTCTGAGGTTGGCGTAGTTAGTGTCGGTGAATTTGAAGGCGGGGATACGGGCGAGGCTGTATTTTTGGATCAGAAATTGCTTTCCGTCGTGCATTGCTGCTAGGGGTACGGTTCGCAAACCTTCACCGACGCAAAACAGCAATGTTTCAATTTTTGCTATTTGCAAATCTGTTTCTAGGGGTGCAATTATCCATTGATAAAGTTGTTGGGCTCCTTCTAGATAGCTGGTGGTGTTGAGTTTTACGGGGTTGGTGATTTCGCTGCGGAATTCTTGGACTGCTGACAGCAGTGTCTCTTGTTTGGCGGATGGGATGCTGCGGAGAATTGGCGGGCGATCGGGTAATATTAAGATTAATTCGAGTTGGTCTGTGCGCGGGATGGCGTAAATTAAAGCTGGTTTTTTCTTGGTTTGAACTGCTAGGCGGGAGAGAGTTTTTGATATTGCTTCGGCGGTTTTGGCACGGGTCTCAAAGTCTTGTTGCAAGTATTTTTGATAGTCTTCTTCCCAGTCTTGTTCGATTCTGGTGACGGCTTCGGTGAGGTTTCCGCGATCGAGCAAATTTCTCATTTCTTGCCCGTTAAGCCCGCCGGGGGCTGGGTTTTGGGCAATTGTAGGCAGGTTCGCGGTACTCCAACAGAAAAATATTGCTGTCAAACAGTAAAAAATAGCTGTTTTAAGTTTTTTGGGAGTCGCGTGTTTTTGAGGCTGCTGCGGGGATTGTTGGTGCATGGTTTTCGGGCAGTTATACCATTTTTGATTTGCAACGATTGAGAATCACTGACTGAAGCTGCATTTTTTTGCAGTGGTATTAACGGCGCATTTGGCGACAGCATCTTTTTCGGAGTTTAATAAGCGTTTTTGGGAGTGCGATCGTCCTGTGCTGGCGAGCTCGATTATAGCATTCAAGACAAATGCCAAATATTTCCTGTAGGGTGTGCTGCCTTCCCTGCCGCTCGATCGCCCAAAACCAACCCCAAACATCTGCTGTAGGGTGCTTAGGAACGAAAATTTAATAACTTAAACACCTCCTGCAGTCCTCTCTCCATCCTCTAAGCCTTCCTCGCCTCAGAAGCATTACCAGGCTCTTCCTGGTAACTAGCAAACTAGCAACAAGCCTAATCTCTTCTGCATGAAACGTCGGCACTGCTAGATTCCTGACGCACCACCACCATTGACAGCACCCAAAAAATTGCGAGTTATGTAAAGTTTTGTAACTTTTGCAGAAGTTTTGCGTAAAAATCCCAGATCCCGACAGATAGACAAATAGAGGGCTATGCAGGAGGATGCGCGCCAGTCAATCTCGATCGGCTTGTTAACCAATCTCCGGCGACCTGCATCCGCTTTGCCGACTATTTTTTTGAGTACCCTTGGAACAAGAGATGCCTACTAAGGATGAAATTGACGATCGGCTCAAACAGCTAGCTATAGCTGCTCAAAATCACCAGCCTAAAACTTTAGGGCGACGGCTAGCTATGACCAAATTTATGGCGGAGGTTGAAAAATATAAAATCGTTCACTCTCCCAGAAATACAAAATTTATCCCCGAAATTTATCGGGCAATTTGTGCAGAAGCCAAATCGGACTTAACGTTGCGAATTTGCCGCGAAATTCACAACTATCGACCGGAGAAGACAGTCAGCCAGTGGGTAAACTTCTTGATGCTTAAATGTTTTCAGGCATCTACGCCTAAAGTTATAGGTAAAAAAGAGTTTTCTATTGAATACTGTGGAGATATGGATCGAGTTTTTAATCAAATACAAAAGCAACAATTGCAAAATAAATCTTGTCAACTTGAAGCTGCTTTGAGCGATATCATTGTAGAAGATCCGGGAGGTTTTTTTGAAGGCGAAGTGATGAAAAAGTACCCGCACGTCAATTTTAAATTTTTGTTGGTGAAGAAAGTTATAAAAGATGAAAGTTGGCAGGATATATCCCATGAGTTAGGAGTCAATGTTTCTAGTTTGAGTAGTTTTTACCAGAGATGTGTGGAAAAATTTACGCCCAGATTCAAAGAATACTTGTAGAACATTATGTACCAAAAGCAGGGAGTAATCATGAATAACACAGAAGTTGATTTAGTTTTGACAATGCCGATCGCCCCAGCAGCGCACCTGAGCGCTCAAAAGCTATCGCAGCAACAAACAGACCCGAAAAAAGCCAAACAGGTTTATCTGAATGCTTTGGCGGTACACGCAGTGGATTTTTACTTTCAGTGTATGGAAATAGACACTGATTTGACTGCCAGCAATATCTGGAATCCTGCGATCCAGAAATTCATGGATGTTGCAGATTTGGAGGTCAAAAATCTTGGTAAGCTGGAGTGCCGCCCTGTACGTGAGGGTGAAGAGTTTGTCTCGATTCCGGCAGAAGTGCGATCGGACAGAATCGGTTATGTTGCCGTGGAGATAGCCCAATCGCTGGAAGAGGTGAAGTTGCTGGGATTTGTCAAAAAGGGCGATCGAGAAAAAGTTCCACTTAGCAAGTTGGAGTCGATCGAAAACCTGCTAGAATACCTGGACGAACTCCAGCCAAAATACTTGGACGAACTTAAACCAGTGCATCTCATTCAATGGTTGCATAATGTTTTCGACATCGGCTGGGAAGCCGCCGAAAAAGTGTTTGAATCAAGACAAAAATTCCAGTTTGATTTCAGGAGTACCCAAACTTTAGAAAATAGCGATCCTGCTAATGATGTTACTCAGGTTAAACGCATAAAAGCCGTAGAATTACAACCCGGAGAAAGAGTTAATTTAATGCTGGGAATAATGCCAACAAATCATGGAAGCTTTGATATTTTGATAGAACTTTGTCCGGCAGAAAACCAAATTGAATTGCCCGAAGATGTGGAATTGATAGTGTTGGACGAACGAGGAAAAAGTTTGGTGCAAGCTAGAGCCAATAAAACCGATAGCTTGCTATTCAAGTTGAGTGCAGAACCGGGAGAACAATTTAGCGTTAAAATTGCTTTGGGTGATTTTAGCGAGAGTGAATTGTTTTTCACATAATCATCAATTATCCATAGGGGGTAAGTGTTATGAGCAAGTTAGTTTATCTCAAATTAGATGGCAATTTGCCAAACCAAGGTTTTCGAGTTACCTTGGAAATCAAAGAGGATGACGGCGAATCCTTGGCTGACATTACTAGCATTTTACCTGCAAATCCCGAGTTAGCAGCTTTAGTAAACCAACATTGGTCTCAAAAATATCGCTCTTTGGGAATGCCTTCCCGGAACCATAAAAAAAGAATTTTTCCAGCCTTTTATTCTCTGGTAAGAGCGGGTAATAAAACAATTTTTCGCTCCAAGTCTTTTTCTTGGCGAGTTAAGGTTAAAGAAGCAGACACTAGAAGTTCCTTGAAGAAATGCCAGGAATCCGGCCAGCAACTAGCAGCAGCCATGAATATTTGGCTGAAGTCAGAACAGTTTCGAGAAATTGATACGCGACTCAGAGAGAAATTAAATGATCGTGAAGATATTAGGGTATTAATTCGCACCGAAGATCCGAACTTGCACAAATTACCTTGGCATTTGTGGGATTTGTTTGACAATTTTCCGAAAGCTGAACCGTCGCTTGGTCAATTAAACTTTGTTAAACTAGAGTTTCAGAAACCTCTCCGCAAATCTAAGGTAAAAATTTTAGCTATTTTGGGAGATAGCCCTGATATTAATGTAAAAGAAGATGAGAAAATCCTGAAAAACTTGTCTCCTAATGCTGATGTTAAAGTTTTAGTAGAACCCAAACGCAAACAGATTACTGACGAGCTTTGGGAACAATCTTGGGATATTATATTTTTTGCGGGGCACGGTGAAACTGAGGATGGTACGGGAAAAATTTATATCAATAAAGATGATTGTTTAACTATTGATGAGCTGTGGGTTGGTTTGAGAAAAGCGGTGGATAATGGTTTGCAGCTAGCCATTTTTAACTGCTGTGACGGGTTGGGTTTGGCGACAAAATTAGATGATTTCCAAATGATTCCGCAAATGATTTTAATGCGGGAGTTGGTGCCGGATGTTGTAGCTCAAGAATTTTTAAAATATTTTCTGACAGAGTTTGTAGCTGGTAAGTCTTTGTATGCAGCAAAGAGGGAAGCTTGCAACCGTTTGGGGGATTTAGAGCATAAGTTTCCTTGTGCTAGTTGGTTGCCGGTAATTTGGCAGCATCCGACGGCTGTGCCTCTGGTTTGGAGCGATTTTTTGATTGAGTCCGATGGGCCTGTTGTTGCTGAAAATTTGACGGCGGTTCCTAGGTATGAGAAAAGACCGCCAGTTAAGGGTTTTTCGCCCTTGAAGTCGGTGATTTTGGCGAGTACGGCCTGTACCGTGGCGGTGATGGGAGCGCGTTCTCTGGGGGTGATGGAGGTGTTGGAACTGTCAATGTTCGATCGACTAATGAGGCTGCGGGAATCTGAATTAATCGACAATCGGTTGCTGGTGGTGCAAGTGACTAACAAGGATGTTGACAAGTACGACTATCCGCAAACTGATGCTATTATAGCCAGGGCGATCGACAAATTACTACAATTGAAGCCTGCAGCAATTGGTTTGAATATGCACCGAAATTCGCCAAAGGAACCGGGAAGAAAAGATTTGATTGCCCTTTTTCAAAAGAATCCCAATCTCATTGCTGTATGCACCTACAATGCAGGCAAAATTATGGAGCCACCCCCAGAATTGTTGCAAAGTAAATTAGAAAATCAAATTGGTTTTATCAATTTACCGCCAGATGAAGCGCGTGACAATAAAGGTAGAAGTATTCGCCGCCAACTTCTATCTTATCACCCGAATCTTTCTAATTTCAAGGATAGTTGCAAAGCTCCGAATAGCTTAAGTTTTCTGTTGGCTGCGCGATTTTTGGAAAATCAAGGCATAAAATTGGAAAAAAACCAGAATGAAGAGTGGGTAATTGGCGGTGTTACATTCAAAAGATTAGCCTCTCGTACAGGAGGTTATCAACCGTTAAAAGAGCCAAAAGTCAGTCAAGTATTGCTCAACTACCGCGCTAACCCCAAACCAGCTTTTAAGGTGACGCTGCAAGAAGTATTGTCAGGGAAAATAGACCCGGATTTAGTCAAGGGTAAGATTGTCTTAATCGGTCATACTTCGGAAGTTTCTGAGACTGAATTCGATACTCCTTACGGTAAAATGCCGGCAGTTTGGATTCACGCTCATATGGTGAGTCAAATTCTCAGCGCTGTAATTGATAAAAGGCCGCTATTGTGGATTTTACCTCAATGGGATCGGTTTCAGTGGGGAGATGCGGTTTTTGTGTGGCTGGCTGCTGTGACTGGCGGGTTGTTGGCTTGGCGTTGGCGATCGCCCTTGCTATTGACGATCGCCAGCGGTGCTATGATTTTTGTGTTGTATCAAGTTTCTTTGATAATTCTGATTTTGGGGGGCTGGATGCCTTTGGTTCCTGCGGTTTTGGCTTTAGTTACGACAGGTGGTATGTTGTTTGTGTACGATCGCTCTTAATTAGCCTCGGCGGTTGAAACCGCGTCTACACAAACAAAGTCCGCCTCTGCGGACTGAAGAGAAGAGGGGTTTTATGTATAAAATGCAATTGCAGTTAGTATTCGGTTTCATTTTGGCGATCGATGCTGCATCAGCGATGTCACATTCTGCTAATCTAGCTATTTTAGCAGACAATAGTTTGCTGGAAAATCATCCAAGTGCGATCGGGCAAAACGCCAAATCCAACAGCAAACCGAAGGTAAAAACACCAGTCAAGCAGCCCGACAAAAACACTAAACCAGGGGCCGGATCAAAAGTATCGACAACTAGCACACCACCCGATTCTAATACTAGACCTGGTGGCGGTCTCGACCCATCGAAATCATGCAAAAGCACAAATAAAATACTGGCCCTGCTAGTACCCCGCCAAAATCCAGTATTCACAACTTCTGCCCATCCTACCTTTTGGTTTTACATTCCCTATGCTGCCGAAGATATAAAAAAAGGAGAATTTGTCCTACTCACTCAAGACGAAAAAACCTTAATTTACAAAACTTCTTTCCAGCCACCTAAAACTCCTGGCATTGTGAATATTAGTTTACCTACATCTCCAAACTATGCTTTACAAACAGAGCAATCTTATCGGTGGTATTTGAGAATATACTGCAAAAACAATACAAACAATCTAGCCGATTTGACAGCCCAAGGAGGACTGAAAAGGGTAGCCACAACTGCTGAAACAGAGCGTCTGATTAATGCAGCCGCACCTGATATTTGGTACGATTCATTGACTCGTTTGGGCAATTTGCTGTTAGCTTCTCCAAGCGATCAAAAATTGAGAAGTGACTGGAATAAATTGTTAGAGTCTATTGGGGAAAAAGAGTTAAGTCAAGAACCGCTAGTCGGCCCGGTTGTGATACCCTAAATTACAATTGTAGGATTTTTCGTCCTCATATCGTTTCCGCTTGCATCGGAATTATTTAACCACAGAGAGCACAGAGTACACAGAGGGAGAGAATATATATCTGAATCATTCCGATGTTACGGAATTTGATATCAAGCGTCAACTTGGACAAATGTGATATGTATCTTTACTTTTTTTTGCTCTATCTTTGAGCCTGACGTTGATTTATTTCCGGTTTTTAGGTGGTGCCGTGTTCTTCCTGTATTTGAGATAATTAAAAACTGCTATATTTCCGTTCTTTTTTCCTAATTTGCGTTCCAATATCATTGACGCGGCTGAGTTTTAGTTGGCGAACTCCCCAAACAAGAAATTGCTAAAATGAGCGAGTAGTGCTAGCGAAATTTTGCCGAAAATGAGCAACAGCCTAATTAACCCCAATCCCGCAAACACCCACTGGGATTGCCCCGAGTGCGGCGGCACAGGTACAATCAGCACAGAAACTTGTCCCGAATGTCTCGGAGCAAAATACATTGATATCGATGCAATAACTAGCTGGATTATCGCCTTTATGGAATCTCGCGGCTGCAATCCTGCTGAACTAGACCAATTGCGAATCGAAAACCCAGACCCACTAACATTAACATTTTGCCTGGAACTTTGTCTCGCTCTCAAATAAACAAAAACAAAAACTATCTCTTCTTGTCTTTTCCTTTGCCTTCTAGCGCTTGGGCGGTTCGATAAAATCTCACAAATCCTTAAAAATTATCAAATCAATTCCCAATATTCATTAGATTTTTTGCCTTAGTCTTTGATTGATATCGTATCCGGTAGCATCGGAATGATTCAGATATATATTCTCTCCCTCTGTGTACTCTGTGCTCTCTGCGGTTAAATAATTCCGATGCAAGCGGAAACGATATCAATCAAAAACCGCATATTTCAGGCAGATAAAGACAGATAAACGCAGATACTTTTAAGATGTTTTTCTAATTTTGCAATTCAATTCTATTGCCCCTTCACGGGATGTTGCCCGTAATAAGGCAAAGCATCCCACCACTCAGGGCGACTTCCTTGTTTCCACTGCAAATAAGCCAATTCCAACACACCAGAAACCGACGCACCCAATTCGCTGCCAACTTCAATCAACCGATAGGAATTTTCCCAACTTTCCAACTTTTTCTGCCAAGATTCCGCCGTCATTACCGTATCTGTAAATAACTCAGTTACACCAGAATTACTGTTAGCTGCATAAACCGCCCCAAACAATTCCCCGCGCCCTGCAGGCATTTGTAGCGCGATATCCAAAACCCCCCCCTTAGCAAGGGGTAATTCCTCACTCAAAAGCCCCCCCTTCGCAAGGGGGGGTTGGGGGGGTTCCGCCCAAGCCACAGCCGCCAAAGTTGAAATCGCAAAAACCGGAATATCCAATTGTTGAGCCAAAGTCCGCGCCGTCACCATACCCATGCGAGTACCCGTGAAACCTCCGGGCCCCTTCGCCACTGCAATAAAAGCCAAATCCGCCCAAGTTTGCGGCTGGATAAACTCGATTAAATGCTGGTGCAAATCCGTTGCTAAACTGCGGCCCAAATTCCAAGTTTGGCAGCGAGAATCGCCGGAAAAATTGCTGATTGCTAAACCTAATTCGGGAGTTGCCGTGTGCAGGGCTAGGCCGTATTTTTTAACTGATATTCTGTCTTGGGGATTGCTATTCACGATTAATGATAATTTTCCTTTACAAAAAACAAGGGCAAAGCTACAACCAAACAACCCAAAAGAACGCCAAATATTCCGGTATTTAAAATTCTTGAATTACCCATGCCACCAGTTATCAGAAATAGTAAGACTAAACTGGCAAATAAATTTTTATTGGCAAATTCTTTGTTTTGAGAAACTTGATGTTTGACCGTCATAAAACCCGATGCAACTATTAGCGCAAATATTGAATTAAAAATGACTATTTGAGAGCCAAAGATAAACCAAACCAAAGCAAACATTAGCGAATCGATCCAAAAATCCGTATTTTTTAACTTCGGTAGCCAAAATTCTTGGGTAGCAACAGGGGCGATTTTGTTGATTAATTGATTCTGGTGCAGTCGCACGATTTTGTTTCTTAGTTTAATCTTGGGATCGATTTGCAATACTTCCTTCCACTCGGGGATGCGAGAATTGTTGACTCTTCCCAATAGCTTAATGGCTGTGATTTGATTTAACTGCAAATCGGTTAACCGGGTGGCAATTATTTGGGATAGGTGCGGGTAGTAAATGGGGTTGTCTTCGGTTCGGTTGATGACGATATTTAGTTTTTGTTTGGCTTGACTGACTTGGATTGTAACATTGTATGGGGCGATCGCATCTTGCAAAGCTTGCTGAATTTCGGCTTGCTGTTGGCGAGTGAAAAGCGACACACCGGGCGCAGGTGTAACCACCCGTTCTGCGGATGTTTCCGGCGCATCCAGCACAGGCTGCCCCTCTAAATACACCGGCTTGGGGTTCAAGTGCCGGATGACTGCAGATGCTGAATTGTAGCGCCGTTTGGTGGCACTTTGGAGCATGGTGTCGAGGATGCGGCCGAAATCGTCGCTAACAGCACTTTTCAAATAATTTCGCCAAGCCCAAGAATCCTCGGCGCTGTCGAACAAGTCGAAGGGAGGAATGTGAGTCAGCAAGTGAATGCAAGTAACGCCCAAACTATAGATGTCGCTGGCAAAAACTGCTTTTCCCATCAATTGTTCTGGGGCTGTATAAGCAGCACTGCCGATAATTGTACCTGTTTGTGGCAAGCCAGTTGTTGTTACTTTCTTAGCTGCACCAAAGTCTACTAAAACGATATCTTTTTGGAAAGGAGAGGGTTGATAGGAACTTTCTAAGGCTGGTAAGGGAGTTGGAGATAGGCGGCGGCGAATGATATTTTCTGGTTTAATATCCCGGTGAATGACTTTGGATTTGTGGACGAAGTGGAGCACTGGTAATAAATCGTTGAGGAGTTGCCGAATTTGAGTTTCGGTGAATGCTCCTTTTTGTTCTAATTCTTGGGCTAGGTTTTTGCCGTCTATAAATTCTTGTACTAAATACTGTCTCCCTTCTTGTTCAAAATGCGCGATTAATTCGGGAATCTGGGGATGTTTTCCCAAGATTTCTAGCTGGGCTGCTTCTTGCTGAAATAGTTGGGCCGCTTTTTCGGCTGCGGTGTTTTGCGGCAAAAATTGCTTGATTACGCACTGCGAAAAAATCAGGGGTTTTGTTTCATCAACTGCTAGGAAAGTTCTGCCAAAGCCTCCTTGTCCGATCGCCTTTATGGTACGGTAGCGAGATGCTGATGCCGAGTGTTCGTTAGTTAACAACAATTTCGATCCGCAACTTTGGCACAATTCTGCATTCCCTGAATTTTGCGGATTCTGACAAGTTGGGTTTAAGCAATAGGACATTGGATTTTATATTTTATCTTTTAGATTTTTAATTGTTGACTGTTGTTGGTTATTGGTTAGTTGTTATTGGTTAGTTGTTATTGGTTATTGGTTAGTTGTTATTGGTTAGTTGTTATTGGTGAATTGTTAACAACTAACAACTAAGAGGGCGGGCACGCACCATCCACCGCCCCTACCAACTAACAACTAACAACTGCCAACTAACAACTGCCAACTGCCAACTGCCAACTGCCAACTAACAACAGCCAATTGCCAATTGCCAACTGCCAACTAACTTAAGTCGGTACGAGTTCGCCCGGCCGCAATTTGGCCCATTTGCCGGTCTCTTGCTTAAAACTTTCACAGCCGACTACATCCCATTCCATTTCTATTTCGTCTTGGCGGGGGCGGATGTTGACGTTGATGGTGGGTTCTACGGGGTCAAAATCTGGTGTTTCGGTGAGGTGAATCTGTTCGTGCTGTTCTTCTACGGCGTGGTAGGTGAAGCAGCGGTCTACATAGTGGCAGTTAATACAAATACACATTCTTGATATCCTCTGTGCATTTCAAAAAAATTGGTGAATTCTGAGCTTTCTGTTAATCTAGCTTAGCAAGAGTTTAATGGTTTGTAAGGAAAGTAGATTTTTGTTGCGATGCCGATTAATTTGCCAACTGCGCTATCTCCTGAGACTTGGCCGTTCGATTTGGAACTGCTGACACCGCCTGTTTATCTGGTGGGCGGTGCGGTGCGGGATGCGCTGCTGGGACGCCGATCGCACTATTTTGATTTGGATTTCGTTATGCTAACACGGGCGGTGAAGACTGCTCGAAAAATTGCCGATCGCACCAAAGGCGGATTTGTCTTGTTGGATGCGGAACGACAGATTGCGCGGGTGGTGTTTGCGGGCGGTACGGCGGATTTTGCGGAGGCTTTGGGGGGGAGTCTGGAGGGGGATTTGTTGCGCCGGGATTTTCGGATAAATGCGATCGCCTGCAATCCTTTTACCGGAGAAATGATCGATCCTTTGGACGGTCAAACTGATTTGCGGTTGGGTTTGCTGCGGATGATTTCGCGATCGAATTTGGAAGACGATCCGCTGAGGTTATTAAGAGCTTACCGCCAAGCGGCGCAGTTGGGTTTTGCGATCGAACCGGAAACTCAATCTGCGATTCGAGAATTAGCGCCGTTGTTGAGTCGGGTGGCGGTGGAACGGGTGCGGACGGAATTGGGTTATTTGTTGAGCAATAATAACGGTATTCCTTGGATTTGTCGCGGTTGCGAAGATGGTTTGTTTTCGATTTGGTTTGCAAGTGCGATCGACCGTTTCGATATCTTGACAAAAATCGACTCCTGTGCTGCTGATTTGGCGGCAATTTATCCAGACTTGGGGAGAGAATTTGGGCGATCGATTCGAGATACAATTAAAACGCCGTTGTTGGCAGTTGGGAAGTTGGCTATTTTAGCAAATTCCGACCCGACAATCGCTGAAACAGAGTTGCTGCGGTTGAAGTACAGCAATGCAGAGATTAAAAGTGCGATCGGGCTTTTGAAATACTTGCCCAAACTGCAAGCAAAACCGATTGCAGAAATGTCCTTGCGAAAACAATATTTTTTGTTTCGGGATGTAGGAATAGTATTTCCAGTTTTAGCAGTTTTAGCCCTAGCCGCGGGAGTCGCAGTTGATGATATTTCCCTGCTAATTAATCGCTACCTCAATGCCGATGACATTATCGCTCATCCCACCCAATTAGTTAGCGGCAATGAGTTAATGGAATCTTTGAATATTCCCCGAAGTCCGCTCATCGGTCAATTATTAATGGAGATTCAATTAGCGCGGGTAGAAGGGAGAATTGCGACTCGCGAAGAGGCGCTGAAACTGGCTGCCGACTTGATTGAAGTTGATTAATATTTGGGAAATATCGCCACAACAATCTTGCTAGGAGCCAGTTTACCAACCATCTGTAATTCACATCCCAAATATCTAGAAAACAGCCCCAGCGACAATCAGTAAATGCGCCTACATTTATCTGCATTGCATCTGTGTTGCATCTGCTTGACATCTGCGGTTTAATTATCAATCAAAAAACAATGCAATAAGTTTATTTAGGGCTGGCTGTTAATTCCGCAGGCAATTGAAACTTACCATCTGCACCCGCTTCCAACTCAAAAACTTGCAACACAGCATCAACATTCAGCGGCCCGTAAATGTGCGGGTAATCTTCACCAGCGGCAAATTCATACTTAACTTCAGATTCTACTTTCTCCGAATCAATCCACAGCAGCAACAACCCTGTTTGTCCCACAAAAAATTTATTAGCAGATTTCACAACTTGCGGCAAAGTCGAACAGTGGATAAATCCTTCAGTATCTAGCGTATCCCCGCGATAGAATTGCACTTGTTTGGCTTGTTCCCACTGTTGGCTGCGGGTGATGTGAAAGATAACGCTCATAATTAGATTGGTTTTAAGTGCGACTGGTACAAAACTTACAAATGCGGGGTCAAAAACTCGGTTTCTGTACCAAAATATTTCGCTATTAGCGACAATTTTTCAAAGAAACCAGATTTTTTTGCCTTCGTTGCGCCGCAGTACAATTCGACAAGGAAAACTCCCGCCGCAACTTACTGTCAGCGTCTTAATTTTAGCACCGATCGCCCGCGCTGCACCCGGAGCCGCGCCAGTCATTTTTTCTGTTTGCTGACGGTAATCCTCACTAGAAACTTAGCACGTCACCAGTACATCCGATCGCCCGAGAACTCTCATATCTTCCTCATCGAGTTCGACTGGTGTACCGCTGCGAATTAGTTCCACAAAATCCTCATTCGGCACCATAATGCACAAAGTGTACAAACGTTCATTGCCCGTATTTTTAATTACATGAGTACCGGTTGGAGGCACTAACAAACTATCACCCGGTTTAATACTAACTGTTTTGCCGTCGCAGGTGGCTTCCCCTGTTCCTTTGAGTACAAAAAACATTTCTACTGCAAATTGATGGCGGTTAGGAGGAGTTTTGCCACCCGCATCGAAGATTTCGATGCAAACTGTTAAGGAAACATTAGCTATTACCGGATCGAAGACGATAGCTAATCTATTAGTATCGCCGGGACTGATGCGAAATGCTTGGTAGTCTTTCGGAGATTTTATCACAGGAATCATGCACTGATTTGTCATTTTTTTATTGTTAGTTATGGTTGAAGGCAGTAGTCAGTAGTCAGTAGTCAGTAGTCAGTAGTCAGTAGGCAGTAGTCAGTAGTCAGTAGTCAGTAGTCAGTAGCCAGTAGTCAGTAGTCAGTAGTCAGTAGTCAGTAGTTATTGGTTATTGGTGGCCACTCACAAATAATGTCAGACAAATAACAATGCTATAGATGCCCAATGCCGAATTCCCAATGCCCAATGCCCAATTCCCAATGCCCAATGCCCAATGCCCAATTCCCAATGACTAATGACTACTGACTAATGACTACTGACTAATGACTACTGACTGTTATTTAATTGCTTCTAACATAGCCTGAGAATCCGACAAAAAACCAAAACATTGTTTAACATTATAAAGAGTAGCTTGCCAGCAATACTCTGGAGATGTGGTAGCTGTACAATCTTTGACTAAAATACAGTCGTAACCGAGGAAATTAGCATCTTGCAGTGTAGCCATGACGCACTGATCGGCGTTTACTCCTCCGAAGAAAAGTGTAGTTCTGCCGAGGTTCCGCAAGATACTATCTAAAGGAGTATCCCAAAAGCCACTCATCCGATATTTGTCCACACAAATATCTTGGGGTTTTGGTTCCAATTCATCGACAACCTGCGCCGCCCAACTCCCCGCCATCAACACAGATGCGCCGTTTTTTGGCAGGGGATCTCCCAAGCCTACGCCGTCGCCGGTGGGATTGTAAACGTGGCGGGAAGCGGCGCTAATATTCAGTAAATCGGGGCGGTTTCCCCAGTTGATCCAAATAATTGGCATTGCGTGCGATCGCAATTTTGGCAGTAAATTTTGTAAAGGATTAATTGGAGTGCGCGCAGGTGTTACATCGACGCCGATGTGTGATAGCCAACCGTCGGGGTGACAGAAATCGTTTTGCATATCTATCACCAGCATCGCTGCTTTTGCTAAGTCCAATCGCAGGGTTTTCGTTTCTGTATCTAGGGTAACAGGTTGAGGCGCGATCGGCGATCGGGTGATGTCGGCAATTTTTTCATCAACTTTCCAAGCATTCGGCGGCACGCCCAAGGTACGGAGAGAATCAGGATTCATATTTTACGTTTAAATCGATTGACTTACTTAAGGTTAGCAGGCACTGACTAGAAGATTAAATGACATTAAACATTACAATAGTAATAGATGTGAATTCACCAGAAGGGGTCAATCTGTGAGCTTTACAATTCAAAATGTTTTAATTCCCGTTGAGGGTGGTTATGAAACCGCAGACGTGCAGGTGGTGGATAATTGCATAAGTGCGATCGCCCAAAATTTAGATGCTGTGGGAACAGTAATTGATGGCACTAATAAGCTGTTGCTGCCCGGTTTTGTCAACGCCCACACGCACTCTTCCGAAATGTGGCAGCGCGGGATTATTCCCCCTCTGCCGCTAGAATTGTGGATTGCCGAACTGTACGATTTTACACCTTTAGATCCCGAACAAGTTTACTTGAGCGCCCTCGGTACGGCAGTAGAAACATTGCTATCTGGCGGCACCAGCGTAGTCGATCATTTAGTTTTAATTCCGGGGCAAGAATTAGAGACGATCGCCGCCGCAGTTCGTGCTTATCAAGAAATTGGCATCCGCGCGTTTATCGGGCCATTAATTCAAGATGAATCCCTGACAGCGGGAATGCCTGCGGGGGACGGCGCTATCGAACACAGGGCTTACATTCGCTCGACAAAGGCAACTTTGGAATTAATGGAATCAGCCATTAAACAGTTTCACAAACCCGAAATAGGTGTTAATATGTTGTTGGCACCGACGGGAATTCAACTCTGTTCGGATGCTTTGTTTGAAGGGTGCGTCGATTTGGGCGATCGCTACAATCTTTGCCTGCACGCCCACCTCCTAGAAACCTCAGCCCAAAAACAACTAGCTCACGAAAAATACGGTTGCAGCGCCGTCGAACACCTGCAAAAAATCGGTTTTTTAACTCCTCGCACTTCCTTAGCCCACTGCGTCTGGCTGGAAGATTCCGACATCGCAATTCTAGCAGAAACTGAATCGACTGTTGTACACAATCCCCTCAGCAACCTGCGGTTGGGAAGTGGTATCGCACCGATTTTGAAATACCGCCAAGCGGGAGTAAACGTATCTTTCGGCTGCGATGGCGCTGCTAGCAACGATTCTCAAGATTTGCTGGAAGCGATTAAAATGGGTTCGATTCTGCACAATATCACGGATTTGGATTACCGCCACTGGATTACACCGCGCCAGTCGGTAGAAATGGCATCGCAGGGCGGAGCAAAAGGCTTGAATGTTGCCGAAGAAATCGGTTCGCTGACAGTTGGAAAAAAAGCCGATTTTGTGCTATACGATTTAACCAGTTTATCATTGTTGCCGCGCACCGACCCGATTGGTTTGCTAATTTTGGGTCGCCCGACAAATGCGGTAAACAGTGTTTGGGTAAACGGCAAACAAATTGTTGCTGAAGGTAAGGTAAAAACCATCGATGTTGATGCTTTGAGGCGGGAATTATTCGATCGCAGCGAGTGGACTAGCAAGCGTCAATCGCAAACCGTGAGCAAGATTGAATCGCACTACCGCCAAGTGATGAAATTGCCTGGTTATTCTTAAGGGATCGCAGAAATACTCGGCGGTTGAAACCGCGGCTATACAGACAAAACCCGCCTCCGCGGGTTGAAGAATAAAGGTGCGCCATGCGCACCCTACAGTATGATGTTAAACTGTGGTGTTTGCGAAAAATTGATGATTAAACTGCACAAATGGCGGCGGATACTGGCTTTAATAGTTGTTTTTGCGATCGCCCTTACCTCCTCCGCCCTTTTCTCCCCCCGTCTATTGGCTCAAACCCCGCCCAAAACCCCAACAACCGAATTGCGAGGCGTGTGGCTGACTAACATTGACAGCGACGTTATTTTCTCGCGCAACAGCATCATTAACGCTGTAAATCGACTGGAAACACTCAACTTTAACACCATCTATCCTACGGTTTGGCAAGGAGGCTACACGCTTTATCCCAGTGCTGCAGCCAAAAAAGTATTCGGAAAGTCGATCGACCCATCACCCGGATTGAAAGACCGAGACATTCTCAAAGAAATTATAGCACAATCCCACCCAAAAAATATAGCAGTAATTCCTTGGTTTGAATTTGGTTTCATGGCTCCTGCAGAATCGGAATTAGCCACACTTCACCCCGACTGGTTGGCGAAGCGACGCGACGGTTCAACTATTTGGAAAGAAGGCGAACACGATCGAGTTTGGCTGAATCCCTTTCATGCCGAAGTACAGCAATTTATCTTAGATTTAATCCTAGAAATTGTCGATAATTACGATATAGATGGAATTCAATTTGACGACCACTTCGGTTTACCAGTAGAATTTGGCTACGAACCGCTAACAGTGTCAATGTATCAGGAACAAATCAAAAGCCCTCCTTCCAATGACCCCCGCGAAACCTTCTGGGTGCGCTGGCGCGCCGACAAAATCAACGACTTTATGGGACGAATTTCCCGCGCCATCAAATCCCGCAAACAAAAATGTATTGTCAGCTTATCTCCCAACCCCCTGCACTTTGCTTTGCCAGCCCACTTGCAGGACTGGTTCACCTGGGAAAGACGCGGCTATATCGAAGAACTTATAGTGCAGGTTTATCGCAGCGATATCAAGCGTTTTAACGCCGAATTGGAACGGGAAGAACTCAAATTAGCTAAAACGCACATTCCAACTGCGATCGGCATTTTAACAGGATTGAAAAATAATTCAATTCCGCTGAAACTCATTCAAGATCAAGTCCAAGAAGTGCGAAAAAGAAATTTTGCAGGCGTTTCCTTCTTTTTCTACGAAAGTTTGTCGAATTGGGCTAACGAAACCCCCGAACAGCGCAATTTGGCATTGCAAGAATTATTTCCCACAAAGATGCAGCGCCCGCCATCCGAAGGTAGAATTTGAAACTAACGGTTAAAATGAGAAAAATCATAAAGCGCTTAGGAATTGTCATCTTATCTTTTACCGCTGTCCTAACAATTGGCTATCTAACTCCCAGAAAGTGGGGAAATTACTCGCAAGCAGATTGCACAATCTCTCTCTACATTTCTAACGAAGGCATCCACACCGAAATCATTGTTCCAGTTAAAAATCAATATTTTGACTGGAATCAATTTTTACCGCTAACAGAAATAGGGCGAAATGCCACTTCTGATTATAAATATTTGTCTTTTGGCTGGGGAGATAGAGCTTTTATGCTGGAAAATCCGAGTTCGGGAAGTATCAATTTAGTTACAGGTTTGAAGGCGCTGATTTTTCCTACTCCGTCTACTGTGCAGGTTCAAGGTTATCGAGTTTTGCCGAAAAATATAGAAACAAAATGTGTTAGTATTAGTGGCTGGAATTATCTGAGAATGGTAGATTATCTTAAAAATACATTCCAATTAGAGGCAAAAGGTAATAAAATAAAAATTGGCTACGGCTACGGCAACAACGGCAGTTTTTATGAAGCAAGAGACAGTTACTCTATTTTGAGAACTTGCAACGACTGGACGGCAGAAGGTTTGCAAAAAGCTGAGGTCAATACTCCTTTGTGGTCAACTCTACCGTCATCGATTATGTTTCATTTAAACAGCGGTTGCGAATGTAGAAGTCATTAGTCATTTGTTGGTTGTTATTTGTTATTTGTTATTTGTTATTTGTTACTCGCTTGGGGCTGGCAATAACGAATAACCGATTACCAATTCCCGATGCCCAATTCCCAATTCCCAATTCCCAATTCCCAAATCATGAATATAATTCCAGCGATCGATCTATTGGACGGAAAATGCGTCAGATTGTATCAGGGAGACTACGCCAAGTCTCAAACTTTTAACGACAATCCCGTCGAAGTCGCCAGACAGTGGGTAAATCAAGGCGCGACAATGCTGCATTTGGTAGACCTCGATGGGGCAAAAGCGGGTCATCCCGTCAATCAAGCAGCCATTGAGGCCATTGTCCGCGCAGTAGACGTTCCCTGTCAAGTAGGGGGCGGAATGCGCGATCGCGCTTCTGTTGCTGCTATCCTCAATTTAGGAGTCAAGCGCGCCATTCTTGGGACTGTTGCTGTCGAACAACCGGAATTAGTCGGTGAATTGTGCGCCGAATTTCCCGGTCAAATTCTGGTGGGAATCGATGCCAGAAACGGTAAAGTTGCTACTAGAGGCTGGTTGGAAACTTCCGAAGTTCTAGCAACAGAATTGGCGCAAAAAATGGCCGAATTGGGGGCAGCAGAAATTATTTACACTGATATTCACCGCGATGGTACTATGGAAGGGCCGAACTTGGAATCTTTGCGCGAAATTGCTAACGCTATTTCGATTCCGGTGATTGCATCGGGCGGCGTTAGTTCGATCGCAGATTTACTCAGTTTGTTGGCTTTGGAACCAATTGGTGTCAAAAGTGCGATCGTCGGTAGAGCAATTTATACCGGTGATATCTTGCTAAAAGAAGCAATTCAAGCTGTCGGACAAGGGCGGTGGCAAGATGTACCCCCAGATTTGGGTTCTTCCAGTTTTGCTTGACCATCTAAATCCGCACAACCAACATTTAAAAAACCAGATTCCTTGAGTGTATCTGCGTCCACAATTATCTGATTTGAATGTCTTTCTTATCATCATTGTACCATGTTTTTTAACCCAACAATGACAGCTTTAAGTTCTGGGATAGCATCCCTAGTTGCTCCCATACCTTTGTTAGCAACAGTCGAAGCAGAAAATTCGCCGATCGTTTTGAGCGGCGTTCTGCTCAGTTTGGTAGTGATTTATCTTGCCAGCAAATTAGGCGCGGAAGCGGCTCTGAAGTTTAATCTTCCACCAGTTTTGGGTGAACTTGTAGCAGGGGTGATTGTTGGCGTATCCGCTTTGAACCTGATCGTTTTTCCCGAAGGCGGACTGTCAGCTTCCAACTCAGGAATTATGACTGTTTTGCAGTCGATAAATTCTATGTCCCCTGCCGCCGTCACCAGCGTGTTTGAATCGCAGAGCGAAATCGTTTCTGTGCTGGCTGAATTGGGGGTAATTATTCTACTGTTTGAAATTGGTTTGGAGTCGGATCTCAGACAACTCAAAGAAGTAGGAATTCAAGCCACCTTTGTCGCTGTTGTCGGCGTAGCAGTTCCCTTTGCAGCCGGTACTGCGGGCTTGATGATAATTTTTCACACGGCGGCGATTCCGGCAATTTTTGCCGGGGCTGCTTTGACGGCAACCAGCATCGGAATTACATCGAAAGTTTTGTCTGAATTGGGAAGGCTCAAATCAAAAGAAGGTCAAATCATTGTCGGTGCAGCAGTGATTGATGACGTGCTGGGAATTATTGTCTTGGCGGTAGTTGCTAGTTTAGCGAAAACTGGTGAAATTGATGTTGTTAATGTCATCTATCTGATCGTCGGTGCAACTACATTTCTGCTAGGTTCAATTCTGTTGGGCGGCATCTTTAATAAAACCTTTGCCTCAGCAGTTGAAAAACTCAAAACTCGCGGTAATATCGTTATCCCGGCATTTATCTTTGCTTTTTTCATGGCTTTTATCGGCAACGCAATTCATCTCGAAGCGATTTTGGGTGCATTTGCGGCTGGTTTAGTGCTAGATGAAAGCGATGCCCGCAACGAGTTGGATGAGTTGATTAAACCCGTCGCTGATTTGTTTGTACCCATCTTTTTTGTGACGGTGGGAGCGCGCGCTGATTTGGGCGTTTTGAACCCAACAGTGCCGGATAATCGGGCGGGACTTTTGATTGCCGTGTTTTTGATTGTGGTGGCGATTTTTGGCAAGTTGGTGACTGGTTGGGCGGTGTTCGGTCAGCCTGGAATCAATCGATTGGCGATCGGAGTTGGGATGATTCCTCGGGGCGAAGTTGGGTTAGTTTTTGCCGGTATCGGTTCGGCTAGCGGGGCTTTGGATAAGCCGCTGGAGGTTTCGATTATTATCATGGTAATTCTGACGACTTTTTTGGCTCCGCCTTTTCTACGGATTGCCTTTGGCGATACGGTAGAGCCTCCTGCTAGCGGGGAACCTTCCAGCGAGCAAACTGCGATTGGCGGGTGATATTAAGTTTGTTTTGATGTCGTTGGGGGCGATCGGCTGGTTTTGAATCAGAAAGGGCGATCGTCTCCATTGCTACTCATTCGCCTCCCGGTTCTCAAAGAAATGGGTCTAATTGCGATCGCATTTATTTACCAACGAGTGCTACAGAACCGTTTTGCAAAACAGGAATTTCAATTCGGAATTCTGCTCCTTCATAGGGTTGAGAGAAGCACTGGATGGAGCCACCGTGCTTATCAACTACAATTTGATAGCTGATTGATAGCCCTAATCCAGTTCCTTTACCAGTTGGTTTTGTGCTGAAGAACGGATTGAATACCTGTTTGATCACAGTTTCTGTTATCCCAGGGCCATTGTCTTGAATTTGAATCACCACGTTTTGAGAATGACCGGGCCCAGTTTCCTTTCTGACTAGCTTAGTCCGAATAGTGATGCGACTGGGATTTTTTTGGATGTCTTTTGCAGAACGCTGATTGTTGTAGTTTTCTAAAGCATCGATCGCATTTGCCAGAATATTCATAAACACCTGGTTCAACTGTCCGGCATAGCACTCTACCAGCGGTAAGTCGCCGTAATCTTTAACAATTTCAATAGTAGGACGATCCGGTTTTGCCTTCAGTCGATTTTGCAAAATCATCAATGTGCTGTCAATTCCCTCGTGGATATCAACTGGCTTCTTTTCTGCCTCATCCAGCCGCGAAAAGTTTCGCAGCGACAGGACAATTTGACGAATGCGATCGGCTCCTACCTTCATTGAAGTCAGGATTTTGGGCAAATCTTCACTAATGAAGTCCAGCTCGAACTCTTCAATTTTTTCCTGAATATGGGTGGTAATTGGATAGGTTTGCTGGTAAACTTGAATCAACTTTAATAAATTTTGCGTGTAGTCCGCAGTATGGCTCAGGTTGCCATAGATAAAGTTGACTGGATTATTAATTTCGTGAGCAACACCGGCAACCAATTGCCCCAAACCTGACATTTTCTCTGCCTGAATAAGCTGTGCCTGAGTTTGCTGTAAGGTTTTGAGTGCAACCTCAGCTTCCTCTTTTGCTTGCCTTAAAGCAGCTTCGGCTTGCTTGCGCTCAGTAATATCCAGTGCCAAGGATGCAACTCCGACAATATTTTCAGCATTCCCTACTAAAGGCGTATTGAACCATTCGCAAATAATCGTTTTGCCGTCTTTCTTAATATTTTCGTTGAGGCTGTAGCGTCCTCCGGTCTCAATCAACAGCTCGTTCATAACTCGATCGACTACCTTTCTGGCAGACGCAGGCACAATTAATTCTGCGGCATGGTGTCCGATCGCCTCTGTAGCCGTGTAACCAAAAATCTGCTCTGCCGCTGGATTCCAGGCAGTGACTTTAAAGTTTAAATCCCATTCCACAACTGCCAGTGAAGTTTTGCGGAATATAAAAGATAGCCGCTGCTCCGACGCTTTGAGTTCTTCTTCTACCTGTTTTCGTTGAGTAATGTCAATCCCTGTTTTGATGATGTACTCAATTTCACCCTGATTATCCACTAAAGCAGTATCTGACCAAGCAATCAGTCTGAGTTGTTGATCTTTGCTGATCCAACTGCCTTCATATTGCTGGGGAAAATTACCAGCTTTTAAAGACTCAAAAGTAGTTTTGGCAAGTCCTGCTAAGTCTGAGTTCGGAAACAAGTCCCAAAAGTAGCGCCCCTTCACTTCACTAAACGAGTAATCAGTCATTTGTTCGCAAGCTCGGTTAAAGCGAACGATTTGTCCCTTCGGGTCGAGCACAACTACCAGGGCACCTGCAATTTCAAGAATGGCTGAAACAAAATTCCGTTCTACTTCAACTGCTGTAATCAGTTCCTCTAACTGGGTTGCCATATTGTTAAAGGCGATCGCCAATTTCCCCAGTTCGTTTTGGCTGTCGATGTTGACCCGCGTCTCTAATTGCCCCGCACTGAGTTTAGTAGCTGCCGTGGTTAAGCGCTGGAGCGGCACCACAATTTGCCGAATAAATAGATACCCAATGCCAACAGCCACGAGCGTCACCACCGCCAATGAGCCTCCCATAACTGAGAGCATCTGGTAAACAGGAGCATAGGCCTCAGCCGTTGGCAGTTCTACAACCACATTCCAATTCACGCTCCGAACTAAGGCACTGGCTCCCAATACTTCTACCTGCTTTAGACCCTGATAAACGTTAAGGCGCTTAGTATCTTCGGATGCTTTCAAGAATTGAAAGAAGGGGCGCTGAGCAATATTTTGAAGTTTAAAAGTTTCTGGCTTACTACCTTTTTGAGCAATTAGAAAATTACGCTCATCAACTACATAAACATAACCCGTCTTGCCGACCTCCGTTTGGGAAACAACAAACCAGAGAAAGTGGAGATTTATCTCTGCTAATAGCACCCCATCCACCTCATCTCGCTCATTCCGAATTGGAACCGCCAGAATGGTGGTTGGTTGGTGGGTTTGAGGATTAATTTCTACAGGACTGACATAATCTTCCTGTTGTTTAAAGGCACGAATAAACAGTGGCGAATTGGCTGGATTTTCTAACTTGAGCGGTTCGTAGGGTGAAACTGACGCGACAACTTGTCCCTTCCCGTTTAAAATGGCAACGGCTTCATAAGCATTATTATGACGAGTCAACCCTTCCAACAGGCTCTGCTGCGCTTGAGGTTGAAAGTTGGTGAGTCCTTTTACCCTAGCTAAATAGCTCAGTTTTCGTTTCAAGTCATCTAGATAATTATCAATCTGCCCTGCTGCTGTCTGACTGCGCTCTTGTTGGAGCGATCGCGATTGCTGGATCTGCGCCTGAAAGCTGAGGTAGATCAGCCAGCCACCAGTGGGCAGTAAGCTCAGGAGAACCAAAAATATCAAACCATAGCGGAGCTGATTGGCGATAGAAAAAAAGCGTTGCCAGGGATGAGAACGGGAGCTTCTGGCAATCGGCAGAGCGCGATCGTTGCGTTGATTTTGCATCGGACTTAGGATCAATATTAGTAAATCAATTAATCGGCTCACTAAGGAGAAACATCTATTTTTCCAGTCGTCACAGCTTCTCGAATAATCTTAAAAGTATCCTCTTCCTGAGACGTGAGAGTGCCACGGAAAGGGGCAAAGTCGTAGATTTTTTCCTTGAGGCCAAACTTGTAAAGTTTACCTTCCCAGCGACCTTGCTGGGTTAACACTGCTACATTTAGCACCAGATGGGGAATGTCCTGCAGAACGCTAGTTAGGACTTTGCCGGGAGCCACTTCGTACTGATCCTTTGTCCAACCGATCGCAAAGACTCCTGGCTTTTGCGTAACGGCTTTTAGGGCGGCTAACCCTGCCTCATCCGCGTTGATTGCCAAAATATCTACTCCAGAAGCTACCATATCTGTTGCGACTTTGATGGCTTTGTCCGTATCAAACCAAGAGTTGAGAAAAGCAGTCGAGGCTTGAACAGAGGGATTCGTTGCCTTCACTCCCCGCCTAAACAAGGCTTCTTCTTCTTTGTAAACCGGATAAGGTTCACCCACAATATAGCCAACTTTATTGCTTTTGGTCTTCATGGCAGCCAAAGCGCCTGTGAGATACCCCACCTCACCCGATCGAAAGGCAACAGCCCCCAAATTTCTGTTATTCCCTGGATGCGTTGTAACTAGGGCAAATTTTGTTCGCGGAAATTCTTTAGCGACCTTTTCGGCAGTTGTGGCATAGGCACCACTGGCTGCAATTACCAGGTTATAGCCTGACTGGGCATATTTGCGAATGACCGCTTCACTATGTTCGCCGTCAATACTGCCAGTAAAGTCTACCTGAGCATTAAATTTATCTTTGATTAGATTCAATCCTTCAAAGCAGGCTTGATCCCAACTGTTGTTATCTTTAGGTCCTGTCGTGACCAACGCGACTCTAAAGCTGCTAGAGGTACTTGCTTCAGGGGAAGAGTCTATCTTCGGAGTCGATCGACTGCACGCGATCGCAAAAAATAGAGCTAGAGCCGCCAGAGTCATTTGTTTCAGGAGAGATTGAATTTGCATAATAGCTTTTCTCAGCAAGATTACTTTTTTTTACGCCGATAAATTTGTTGAAGGATATCTCAACAATCTTCACAACTCTTACTCTCGCTCGCATTTAATGCCTTTTGCAGATTTAACGCAATACCAATTCTCTAATATTGTGCAATAGTATTAACGGCGGGTTATTTAATGATTTGTTTTCTGACATATATCTTGGTAATGCCGCCCTACAAACACTGTTGCAAAACTTTAGAGAATTTGCACGCTACTTATTTAACATCAAAAAAAATAAGGACACGGCAGTGCCGTGTCCTTACAAATCTAACCTGCTATCAACCGAATTTGCGATTACTTAACAAACAGCATTTCTTGATAAGTAGGCAGCGGCCACAAATCATCAGCCACTTCACCCTCCAGAGCATCCGCATACTGCCGAACCTCATCCATCAAAGGACGAATTGTTTGCGAAGCATATTGCATATGGTCTTCTGTCGAAGCAAAATCGTGCTCGCTCAAAGCATCAGTCAACTTGCTCGCAGTATCCATCATCGACTTAACCAGCGCCGCTACTTTTTGGGCAGTTTCCTTTTCCAGTTCAATTCCCATCTCTTTCAAGCGAAGAATCGTGCTGGAAAGATCCGACAAATAACTCACCGCTGCCGGATAAATCTGCGTTTTTGCCATGCTTACTACCAGTTTGGCTTCGACTTCAATTGCCAGCAAATACTGCTCTGCATAAACATCGTAACGGCTTTCCAATTCCACGGGAGTCAGAACGCCTGTCTTTTCAAACAAGTCTTCAATGTATCCTTCCTTCAACACGGGCAAAGCATCTGCCGTAGTCCGCAAGTTAGCTAAACCCCGTTCTTCAACAGCCATTTTGTGCCATTCTTCAGAATAGCCGTTGCCACCAAATATCACTGCGCCGTGCTCGTCCATCACTTCTTTCAGAAGTGTTTGGATGGCAGCATTCAGTTCAGTTCCGTTAGCCAAATCGCTTTCTAATTTGTTAGCAACCCAATCCAAAGAATCTGCAAGAATTGTATTCATCGCCACCAACGGGCCGGAAACAGACTGACCGGAACCTACGGCACGGAATTCAAAGCGGTTTCCTGTAAAGGCAAAGGGCGAAGTGCGATTTCTGTCGCCGGCATCCTTCATGAAAGTAGGCAGTGTTTCCACACCTAAATTCATGATGCCTCGACCTTGAGAACCCTTAATTCCTCCCTTGCTAATTTGCTCGAAGATATCTTCTAATTGTGAACCCAAGTAGACCGACATAATCGCTGGCGGAGCTTCATTGGCACCCAATCGGTGGTCGTTGCTGGCAGTCGCAACTACGGCGCGCAGCAAGGGGCCGTATTTGTGAACGCCGCGAATCACAGCGCCGCAGAATACTAGGAATTGCACGTTAGAGTGCGGTGTATCGCCGGGGTCTAACAAGTTGCCTTGGGTGGCATTGCCGACCGACCAGTTGACGTGTTTGCCGGAACCGTTGATTCCTGCAAAGGGCTTCTCGTGCAGCAAGCACATAAAACCGTGTTTCTTCGCTGTGTTGCGGAGAATTGTCATGGTTAATTGTTGGTGGTCGCTGGCGACGTTTGCAGCTTCAAAAACTGGTGCAATTTCAAACTGACCGGGAGCTACTTCGTTGTGGCGGGTTTTGGCAGGAATTCCCAGGCGGTACATTCTTTCTTCTACTTCCTGCATGAAGACTTGAACGCGCTCTGGGATGGCTCCAAAATAGTGGTCGTCAAATTGCTGACCTTTGGCGGGAGGTTTGCCAAACAGGGTACGACCTGCTAGCAGCAAGTCAAGGCGGCTGTTGGCAAAGTTGGCATCTATTAGGAAGTATTCTTGTTCGCAACCGCAACTGGAGTTTACCTGAGCAACTTCGGTATTTCCTAACAGCTTTAACACTCGGGTTGCTGCTTTGTTCATGGCGGCAATGGAGCGCAAAAGCGGTGTTTTTTTGTCTAGGGCTTCACCCGTCCAGGAGATGAAAACAGTGGGAATGCACAATGTCATGCCGTTGTCTGTTTCCATGACATAAGCAGGGCTGGTGACATCCCAGGCTGTGTATCCGCGAGCGGCGGCGGTGGAACGGATGCCGCCGTTGGGGAAGGAGGAGCCGTCGGGTTCGCCTTGTACTAGAACTTTGCCGGCAAATTCTGAGATGACTGAGCCGTCGCTTTGGACTGAGATGAAACCGTCGTGTTTTTCGGCGGTGCTGTTGGTGAGGGGGTAAAATACGTGGGCGTAGTACAGTGCTCCTTTGGAAATAGCCCAGTCTTTCATGGCTACTGCAACTACATCAGCTACGGATTCGTCGAGTTTTTTGCCTGTTTGAACGGTGTTTTTAACTGATTTGAAAATGCTTTTTGGCAGACTTTGCTGCATTTTGTTCAGAGTAAAAACGTCTGTTGCCCACATATCTTCTAACCGCTTGGCAGGCTTGGCTGGGGTCAGTTTGCGGTTGACGATTTGAGAAATTGCTTGAACGCGGGATTGGTTTCCACTCATGGTTATTTTTATTGGGATTGGGGAACGAGTAGTTGTGAAAAATAGTGGTTAGCGCAAGTCTAACCGTTGACGAATCTGTTAGATTTACCCAACTTTTTTAGTTAAGGCTAACTTTTTGGAGAAGGCCTTTTTTGGCAGGATATGAAGAATTGGATGAGCGAGGTGCAATAACTTCGCTTTCTGTGTTGCTGAGAATCCAGTGTTCGATAGATGCGGTGGGATTTCAGTTCTTAGCAATAAAATAGATGACAAGAGGCTGTACTAACTTTAGTTAACATCATAGATGTGGTCGCTGCACAGATTTAGTAGCTCATTTTAACCCTGGTAAGCTCAAAAACTTTGTGCTAGTCAATTCCGATTAATTCTGGTCAAAACTACTTATGGTTTTTAACGGTTCAACGATAAATCGCAGCCCAGCAAACAACGCACTCGTTTATTGTTTTGGGGAATTATGGAGACTACACAACCTACACTTGGAGAGTGTAAGCAATCATTAACTTAATTAATGTAGCACAGGCTACAGAATGTTACTTTTTTTTGCGGAATGGTCGATCGCCCGATCGCGCGTAACCGCAAAAGTTGAGTTTGACAGGAGGCTAGGCGCTGAAACTGCGGGCGATCGCAGCAGTTGTAGGGTGCGCCAGCAGTGGGTTATTCGGATTATTGAGAGTTCAAATTTGACGCACCATACTAGCTGATCTGATGTCGGTTGAATTGCGCGCGATCGAACTTTGTCGCGTCGTGCGGGCGGGTTTATAGATATTGTTGGTTTGAGTCAGAAATTTTTGGTTAACCAGCCCCTACAAGTATTGTGGCTAATTTACGGCAGGTATCAGCGATCGAATAAACCTCACTTACTTTTTGCTTTCGCGGCCCTAGATTCCACCGTGAATCCGGGAATATCTGACAATTCTACGGCGCTCAAACTGTACTGTTCGCAAACCAAACTTAAACGAGTTCCGCTACTTTTAACGGCGTTGACAGAGTGTGTCAAATCTCCTTGAAAATAGATCAGCGAGTTGGCTTGCGGCTTAATCTGTCCGACTTGGTGTTTGTTGCGCCGCAGTATCAACTCTCCTCCTTGCAAGTTTGGCGGTACTTGTACGTACAAAACGCTGACGGCTGCGGGAGGTTCAACAGTTTTGCAGTACGATCGCAAAGATCGATCGATATGCGGATCGACGCGGGAACCTTCACCCAGCAGCAGGGGATTGAGATAAAAAGCGTTGCATTCAGGGTTTAATGCTCTGTCTAGATAGGGTTTGAAGAAGGGGAAGCGGCGCTCTACTTCGGCAATTTCGGAACGCTTAAACACCACCGAAAAGCCTTTTGTGCCAATGAAATCGCGGTTGAGGTTGTTGATTGCCAGATACGGGGATGCTAGAATTGAGCCTCGCAAGTCGTTGAGATAGTCGATCGAGAAAGCGTTAGGATGTTGGCTGTAATATTTCAAGGCGCTTAAAAATCATCAAAGTTTAACGGAAACAGCGGATAGGAATGTAGCAATCGTTAATATTTCGGATTGTTTGGTTCCTCGCGCGGGATCTGTGGAAGTTAAAAATTATAGTCTATTCCAGGAGCGACTGTAAGATAATTATGCGTTTTTTTAGTTTTGGCTGTCTTGGTATTTTAGGCTTCTTAATTATCCTCTCGGTTGCGCCCCGAGAAATTATGAAATCGGGTATTCGCAGTGCTACTTGGAGTCCAAACGGCCAATATGCGATCGCCATTGTCAGACATCCGATGCTGTTTGCTATGCCTGGTGGGGGCAGCGATGCGCCTTGCGATGTATTTTTGTTCGATGCGTCTGGAAGGGAGTTGAAGAGTAAAAGTTTTGAGATGGTGCAACTTGTGTCTGCGGGCTGGCTGGGCGATATCGTTGAGGTTGGGATGTTCGATCGGTGGGAATTGCCCAAAATAGATAATATCAACATTCTGCTGTTTAGTGCGGCTTACACGGGCAATTTGGCGGAAGTTAAAAAACTCTTGGCAAAAAATGCGGATGTTCATTTCAAGACTTATTTAGACCAAACACTGTTACACGCGGCTGCTTTTGGCGGGAATCAGACTATTGTAAAGTTGTTTCTGCAAAAAGGATTGAATGTAAAGGCGATCGACAAAGCAGGAAAAACTGCCCTGCACATGGCGGCTGCTGGAGGGGGTAGCGGGGTGATAGACTTATTGATCGCCAGCGGTGCAGATATGGAGGCGATCGATCGCAATCAACGCACGGCACTCAACATCGCAGCAGAAAGCGGTAATTTTGAAGCAATGAAAACCTTGATTAATCGAGGTGCTCATGTGAAAAACGACCAAATTTTGTTTGCTGTTATTAGCAGGTTTAAACCGGGAAAAAAGAAACTAGAGATGGTTGAATTAATCCTGAAAAATCAAGCCCAAATTCCTAAAGGATTGCTGTATAGTGCCGTGTCTCGTGGAGATATTGACGCTGTGAAATTATTGCTCGATCGCGGTGCTGATGTCAACGCTCCCGATCCTTACGACAATACTACTCTATTGATGAGAATTGTGCAACCGAATACGGGTATTTCCCAGGAATTAAAACCTGAATTAGTGAAGTTGTTTCTTTCAAAGGGTGCGGATGTGAACGCTCGCAATAAAAATGGTGCAACGGCTTTAACCATTGCTGAAAAATCATCAACTTCGGAGATTGTTAAGTTGCTCAGACAGCACGGCGCTAAAATTTAAGGGAGCGATCGCATAGTTTTTGGCAGTATTTTTCCTAAAATACGAATACTCTACCGCAATTGGCATACAGTTATAAATTGTCAGCGTATCACAAGCTCTGGTTGAATTAGGAGATCGAGTGGGATTTTGGTTCAAAGGCGATCGAGTTAGGGCGATCGTCTTTTTTGGTTCCGGTGAAGTTGTTTTCTTCAATCGCGGAGTTTTGGAAGCACAGATGTCAGATAAAGGGGAAGTTGTAAATGTTTTTACTGCTGGTGAAAGCCGACAGTTTGAGGGGCTAGAAATAAACGGAGTACAAATAATTTTGCAAGTATTTGGGAGATGGCAGGTGAGGGATAAAAAAGCAACGATTTAGACTGTCAAAGCACGATTTCTTAAAGGCACAAGTGCTTGATGCAAAACACTAGGCTTGGCGTTGAGATATACCTCGCGACCATTTCTCTCGTTGTATCCAACCACAATCGCCCCTACTGTTGTGCCAATCTCTGGATACATTTCGGCGCTCATTATGCCATCATCTAAAAAGTCGGGAATCTTAATTAATCCCTTGACTGTCGCCTCACCTATATCGACAAATACACCAAAGGCAGCGTGGTATTCCACCTTACCCTGTACAAACTGACCCAATCGATATTTAGACTTGATTTGCTCTAAAATTGGATGATCCATCTGATTCACCGTGGCTTAAGAATACGCGGAAATTGATTGAGGATTGGAAACAAACTCTGGGGAATCACTACCTCAATCCGATCTCGACCATCTTTCTCGTCATAGCGATACTCCAACGGCTGGAAATACTCGCTATAAACTGCTGGATCTATCGAAACCTCAAGAATCCCTTCTTTGTAGCTTTCATTGAACTCTTCAGCGATACTGCGATCGCGAGGCCCCGCAAAATAACAATTCCCATCGACATAAGGAGGATTGTAGGGAAAGTCAACAGCCTCAAAACCTTCATTAAAAAGCTTTTGACCCTTGCCTTGCTGCGGTGCTTTGTAAATTGTAACGCTGAGGACAGATTGTGACTGTCTCGACTGCATTTGTTCTCGTCATGCTGCATTTGAACGATCGTATTGATATCGAAAATATTATTTGCGATCGGTGTAGATTTAATATTGCCTGCTCTTTCAAGTTGAAAACTGAATCCAATGTTACTTGCTAAACAGACTGGTTCGAGCCAAAACTTAGCTTTTGACCGATCGCGATCGATGTTGTTAGATTCACATTTCATGGATTTGTATTTACACCCTGGATTAAGACAACAGGATGAGCGCGTGGATGTGGTGAACCTGGAAATGCAGAAAAACAAACACGACTCCCGACAGTTGGTTTATTCCCATAGACACTATCAAAATGGAAGAAGATAGTGTCTCCACCATCACTTTGAATAAGTCCCCAATCATAATTTGAATGTAAAGATTTACATATGCCAATTTGACGCTCAACAACTGGATAGCAAAGTTTTTCACACCGTTGTACTAGCTCATCGGCAGTAGGGCGAGCTTCTGGATTCTTATTCAAACATTCAAGGATTAGTGTATACAACTCATTGCCGAGGGACTGAAACTGTAAATTTTTATCAATATAAGCGGGTTTTTGGGGTGGAATAGCTTTAAGGATAGTGCGAACCGCAACTAATCCAAAACCAAAGGGTTTTTGACCGCTCATTAATTCATAAATCATGGCTCCAACCGCCCATATATCTGATGGCTTACCTGCCTTGCTAGCTTCTTCAATCATCTCAGGTGCCATGTATGGCAAGGCTCCCATGACTGTAGTGGAAGCACTTATTGAAGATTCGTCCTTAACACCATTTACAATCTCTTCCTCAGCCATCTTAGCTATACCGAAGTCTGTGATTTTAATCTCTGATAGATTGAACTCGCCTGAAAACATCACATTACTTGGCTTCAGATCTCGATGAATAACACCTGCATTATGCGAAGCTGCAACACCCTTAGCTAAGTAATGAAGAATCTTTGCAGTGAGATATGGATCGACGATACCTAATTGCTGTAATAACCCTTCTTTAATATCTTTTCCTGCAATAAACTCTTCTACTAAATAAGGCGATGAGTCAGTTTCAAGATAGTCTAATGTTTTTGCTACATTTGGATGATTCACTTTTGCACTGACCACAGCACTTCGCTGAAACCTCTTTTTTGCTGAGAAATTCTTAGGCAATTTAAGAGCAATTTCTCTGCCCAGCACTAAATCTCTTGCACAATAGACTTCCTGCATCCCGCCTTCACCGACAAAGCGAAGGATCTCATAACGCTTATCTACTAGATCGCCGATATTATGAATTTGATTTCCTGTCATAAAACCACCTCTGGGTTAGATATGTCAAAAGTCATAAATAATCTCTTCCCTCCACCCGAGTTATCTTCTAGTGTGATGACGCAACTTTTAGGAAGAGCTTGACCTTTTTCTACTAGCTGATTATTGACAAAAACTGAGCCATTCACTGCATCAACTAAGAAGTTAAAGCCGTCATACTTAATGTGGATAGAACCATACTTTTCAACACCCAGTTTCACGACCTGATTGATTGTTTCCAGCGTATATGTCTTGTCTCTGTATACAAGTAGTCCACGATGTTTGCCATGCAGAAGATAATTACCAAGAATATCCTTAATTTCTGACATTGCAGGTCTCTCAGTTGCATCTTCAGTTAGGGTGCGATCGAGTAATTTGACAATAGCATCAGGAATACCCAAAGGAATAGAAGAAAAACTTGGAATAGTGGCAAGATGAGGTGGCTTCTTTAACAGAGCTTTTGGGATTTCCTCCCCAGAGAGATACCAGGCAGTAATACCAAAAGCATAGGTATCAACAGCATTTGTAAACGAAACCAATCCCGCTCTACATAATTCAGGAGCTGCAAAACCCTCAGTTCCAACGAATCCCAAAGTTGAGTCGTCTTTACCTAAAAACCTAGCTAAACCGAAATCAAATATCTTAATAATATTTGCCTGGTCAAACTTCATATTGTTAGGCTTAATATCTCTATGAATTAAGCCTTGGGCATGAATATCACTAATTCCCGAGGATATCTGATAGAGAACCTTCAGATATTCATTTATCGAGAAGGAACTCCGATCTGCAAAAGATTGTAAGTCATCACCAGAAACATATTCCTGGACGATCCCAACTCGTCTATCAGCTTCATTTAGGAAAACATCAAAGATTTGAACGACATGCTTTGAGCGAATTTTTTGTAATGCAGCTAGCTCATCAAAGAGTCGGCGCTGATCTCTAACATTTTGAATGAACTTAATGGCAACTTGCCTCTCAAGATTCGTATCTTGACAGACCAAAACTTCTCCCATTCCACCGGTTAGCACTTGTCCTGTCGGAACATAACGAGACGGGATGCCACTTGACATAACAACTAATTCTCCTCAGAAAACTCAATATTTAGTTGGGGTACTGGCTTCTCAACTTCACCTTTATCGCCATTAGTTTTGTTACTGTTTACACCAGTGAACTCTATCTTTTGAGCATTGTCTTGATTCTTTTTCTTTGGTTGCTTCCTCTGCTGTGGGATTTTTTCTTGTTTAAGAGGTTCCTCAACTCCCGAGGCGTTGGCATCTGGAGTATTTAAGGATTTATCGGGGAGAGAATCAGTTGGTGAAGCTTTAATACTAAAAAATTCTACTTTTCCGGGGATACTCCAAATTTCAAGATAACTTAAATCAGATTCTTCATTTCTTGAAAATAAATTTTTTCCAAGAGTTAAAGCCGCTACTGTAGAATTATCCTTGCCACCCAACCATTCTGAAAGAGCGGTCAGTCTAGAAACAACTTCTCTGGGACTTTCTGCGTAGGTTACTAATGAATGAAATATGTTCTCAGGAATGCCGTGAGCACCATCCGACGTAATAAGCAACCATTTCATATCAGAAGAGGGTTTTAATTCAACACGTCGCGGCTCAATGCCTTCTCCCATACCAACGTACTGCAATAATTGCCTAAATTCAGGCGGGGGAGAAGGAAGATTTAAACTTGCAAGATGTTTTTCCAATGTATCGTCAATCGTAAGTTGCTCTACTACACCGCTATTGAGTACGCAATAAATTCGACTATCTCCTACGTTTACTGCGGCCCAATCTTTCGTTTCATTACAGATTACTGCTGACAAAGTTGCTCCCCCTTTTCCTTGGAAAGCGTTATAAACAGCCTCGTTAGCGTCCTGTATACCAACTTCGAGTTTCTTGATCAACGTAGAGGCATTGCTATGTACCAAGGATGCAGCAAATGTACTTATTGCTAGATTTGCACACTCCCCACCCTTGACCATACCCCCCATCCCATCACAAAGTACGAGTGCTGCAATAGAAGGTTTGCGGGATTTTTCAAACTTTACTCTCAGAAAAATTGCGCGGTCTTGATTCTCTGACCGTTTTCCTAAAGCGCTACTTAATACAACTGTTGCAGACTCTAATTCTGTAAATCCAGATTTTTCTCCAAACTTTAACCATCTGGAGATTCCTTCTTGGAGCTGCTTATAGAATTGACTTTCCGCCATATCTTGCACCATCCAAAATACTCGACAACCTAATTTATTTTACTCAACGCAATTCTGATCATAGTGTGTTTCGGACATAACCTTCTACATATTTTGCGTATTAAACTCTACTCGGATTGCTTTTTAGCCAAAGTTTACCTCAGTCATTGGGTAAATTATACCACAACTGCGGTATAATTTACCGAATATGGCTGTCCACTACCGCAAACAGCTTTTCTATGTCTAGCTTCATTCTGTAGACGCGCTCGCAGAAGTTTTTGAAATAATTTTAGCAAAGTGAGAAACTGAACCCGGATCCGATCGCGCTTTATTGCTTCTAACCTAAGAGAGAGCGAGCTTTCGCCCTCTACTGGCATTATAGTTAGGAACGGGAACCTAAAATCGCATATGCCACAATACTTCGGAAAACTCCAAACAACAGAACAGCCTTGGTCAACGATCGGTTCGGTAGAATCCATAAATAAAACCGAGCGCACAATTCACTTCAACTGCGGCGAAACTTCCCTAAACATCAGCATCCTCGCACCGAATTTAGTCCGAGTGCGAATGTCCCCGACGGGCGAATTTAAAGAACGATCGCACTACTCAGTAACTCTCCCCGACGAACAGTGGGAAATTGTACCCTTTGAAGTGCGAGAAACCGACGAAAAAATCGAAATAGAAACAGCACAAATAATAGTTTCTGTCAAGCGATCGCCCGCTGCAATCGAATGCTTCGACAAATCGGGAAAACCCTTTGCTAGCGACTGCGATCGCAATATGGGATGGCGCGCAGGCGCAACCGCAGCCTGGAAGCGCATCGAAGCCGACGAACACTTCTACGGTTTCGGCCAGCGCACCGGCTTTCTCGACAAACTCTCCGAAGTCAAGACAAACTGGACAACCGACGCCCTAGACTACAATTCCCTCACCGACGAAATGTACCAGGCGATCGCATTTTACATCGCCCTGAATCCCGATCGCGCTTACGGCATCTTTTTCAACACCACATTTTGGAGTCAGTTCGACATCGGCGCGGAAAAACCGGGAGTTTTGCGGATGGAAACCAGAGGCCCGGAACTCGACTACTACATCATTTACGGCCCGGAACCCGCCCAAATTCTCGCCACCTACACCCAGTTAACCGGTCGGATGCCACTCGCGCCAAAATGGGCGCTGGGATACCACCAGTGCCGCTGGAGCTACGAATCCGAGGACGTTGTGCGCGAGTTGGCCCAGGAATTTCGCGATCGCAGCATTCCCTGCGATGTCATCCACCTCGACATCGACTATATGCGCGGCTACCGCGTTTTTACCTGGAGCCCGAAGCGTTTCCCCGATCCCGCAAAACTGATCGCAGACTTGAAAGCAGCGGGTTTTAAGGTGGTGACGATTGTCGATCCCGGTGTCAAGTACGAACCGGAAGCAGATTATGAAATATTCGATCGCGGTGTAGAAAACGACTATTTCGTCCGTACCGCAGAGGGAAAGCTTTTCCACGGCTACGTTTGGCCGGATAAATCGGTGTTTCCCGATTTCATGCGGCCGGAGGTGCGCCAGTGGTGGGGCGAATTGCACAAAACCCTGACAGATATTGGGGTTGCGGGGATTTGGAACGACATGAACGAACCTGCGATCGCAGAACGTCCTTTTGGCGACGGCGGCGAACACATCAGCTTTCCCCTGGATGCGCCGCAGGGCCCCGATGACGATCGCGCGACTCACGCTGAAACGCACAATTTGTATGGGTTGATGATGGCGAAAGCTTGTGCGGAAGGGTTGCAAAAAGTGCGATCCTCTTCGAGGGCTTCGCTAACGGGCGATGGCTTACGCCCCGCTACGCTACGATCTTTTGTGCTGACGCGATCGGGATTTGCGGGCGTACAGCGTTACTCTTCCGTGTGGATGGGCGACAATCAATCGCTGTGGGAGCACTTGGAAATGTCGCTACCGATGCTTTGCAACATGGGGCTTTCCGGCGTAGCGTTTGTCGGTTGCGACATCGGCGGTTTTGCGGGGAATGCAACCGCCGAAATGTTCGCGCGGTGGATGCAGGTGGGGATGCTGTATCCCTTGATGCGCGGTCATTCGGCGATGAGTACGGCCCAGCATGAACCGTGGGTTTTTGGATCTCGCACCGAACAAATTTGCCGCGAATACATCAATTTGCGCTATCAGTTGTTGCCTTACATTTACACGTTGTTTTGGGAGGCTGCAACGACGGGCACGCCGATTTTGCGACCGTTACTTTATCACTTTCCGCGCGATCGGGCAACTTATCACCTTTACGATCAAGTATTGCTCGGCCCGTCGCTGATGGCTGCACCTGTTTACCGCCCGGGAGTCGAACACCGCGCCGTGTATTTGCCGGAGGGTACTTGGTACGATTGGTGGACGGGCGAATGCTATCACGGCCCGACTCACATTTTGGCTGATGCACCTTTGGAAAAAATGCCGCTTTATGTGCGGGGCGGTGGGATAATTGCGTTAGCACCCGTGCAGCAATTTGTCAGCGAACAACAGCTTGATTCATTGAAAATACGAATTTGGCCCGGAACTGGTGAATGGACGCTTTATGAGGACGACGGAGACAGTTTTGAGCATGAAAAAGGTGTCTGGGCTACGACTAATTATCAGGTGTATTTTGAGGGTGAAAAAGTGATAGTTGAAATTGCGGCGCGGGAGGGAGAATTTGCGATTTCTGATCGCGAAGTTACTGTGGAAGTTGTTGGCGTTGGGGAACAGCAATTTACAGACGATGGTGCGGCGCGGCGTTTGACATTTGGATAATTTTGGCATAAAGCGGTTTATGCTATGGTGGGATTTTGATTCAGGGCGATCGCTCGATCTGGTAGAGTTTGAGATGGAAAGGGCGATCGTATCCCGCGATCAAGCGATCGCCTGTGATTCCATTGTGGCTAGATAAAATTCATTTCAAGAATAGCCAAGATGTTAGCAGACTAGAGCAATCCCAAAAAACATCTAACAAATTTGCCAAAGGTGTGGCATAAAGTGTAAGGTAAAGGTTTTGAGGGTATAAGGAAGTCGCATGGCGAGGCAAAAGAAACCTGACCAAAGAGCGATCGGGCAATACAACCACGAAAACCAACAAAGAGTCAATAACCCACTTGTCGGACTGGTTACGCCAGACACCGATCCAGATGGGGATAGCAAAAAATATGCCTGCGATCCTCACCTTGACCCGCAGTTAGTGTTGGCCGGAAAAGCAGAACATACCAGCTTTGAAGTGCCGACAGTCTCGCTGCACTCCCGCAGAAATGATAGTTTATTGATTAAGCTTCAGGGTCTCCAAAATGAGAAAAATTGGTAAAATCAAATGGTTCGGTGGTCACAACAATAAAACGGGCCGCCAAAATGACTTTGGATTTATTGCTTGTGAAGGCAAACCCAATGATATATTTGTACACCTAAGACAAATCAATTGTTCGGCAACTGCTTTAATAGAAGGAACAATCGTTACTTTTGAAGTAATTACTAACTTCCGAGACGGCAAAGAAGAAGCTAAAAATTTGTGCTTATTGATTGACGAAACCGATATAGAAATTATTACTTTTTGTGCGACTAATAAAAATCCAAATTTATGGATTCCTATATTTAGTAAGTATCTTGCTAATTTTTCGATTAATGAAGCCATTTTATTAATTTTTCAAAAACTTGAAACTCTCTCAGAGGGCCAAATAGTTTCGTTTGTCCGAACTCTCCCAAATCAGATTTTATTTTCCCATAAAGCTCGAAAAATCAGAGAAACTTTGGCAAAAGACGAACATTTAAATTTATGTGTCAAAATGTTGAATGAGCGAGTAAGCCTGCTAAAAGATTACTCATTTAAAGAGGAAATAAATGCCACTATTGAAGGCGCAAGCGTTCAATTTGTGGAGAAAATATGGGAAAATATTCCCAGTGAATTATATGTAGATGTTCCTGAACAGCGCAAACGTTTTAATCTAAAAATACACGCTAGATGCTTAGTTAAGCTAATTCTCGATCCCAAGAATGACCAAAGTAAAAGTATTTTCCTGATGGAGCTAAGAGAGTGTTTAAAAGAAGCAAATAAAGATGAATTTTGGGAAATTATTCCATATAAAATACTCATTTCCGAAGAAATTTGGTCTATTATCATCCCAAAGCGTCGCGTTCGTATCCTTGTAAACAAACTTGAGAAAACTGAAAAGGAAAATCATAAAGAAATCATCAGTGAAATTGTCAAAACTTTTGCTAAAACTTCCATAAATGAGCATTCAATCTTACTTTTAGAAATTCCAGAATGGCTGAAAGAAAATGAGGCATTTTTTCCTTTTAAAACTCCATTTGAACAAGTTAATTTGGTCTGGGATTCGATCGAAGCTGGTTTATGGTCGTTAGCTTGGCCTCGGTTGTCAAAAGAAGCAAAAATTATTTGTATTTATCGTGTCTTAAAGTATAAAATCAACACAAATACCTTTTTTGCGGAATTAGAGAAGTTAAAAACAGAGAAACCAGAGAATGAACCGCTAGTCAAATATGTGATAAATATTTTATGGGCTAAGGATAATCCAGCTAAAAGAAATGAAGCTTTCCAAAGGGCACACGAATTGCATCTTCAAGAATGGGTGATTGAGCAAGCATGGAATTCAAATGAACCGTTGAATCTTTACCCAATACTTCCTGTTTGCCAACCTAAAAAAGTTGACTACTGTGAAGGAAAACCCTGGCCAACAGAAGAAGATAAAGCATCAGGTTCAAAAAAAGTATCTCGTGCTTTTTGTCCACGAGCAAATAAATCCTGTAGTTTATTTGAGCCTAACACGGAAAGAAATTTTAGCTTTGGTTTGGAAGGCGCTCGTCTTTACGCTGAATGTACGCAGGATTGGAAAGATTGGTCTTTGTTAGAACTTCTGCAAGCAACAGGCGTTGTTCCAAGTCTTCCAGATTTAAAATCTGATGAGTATGTGCAAAAGCTATCTGGTTGGATAAATCGTCTTAATGAAATTCGGGATAGACTCAAATGCTCTGTTTGCAGCCAGACAATGACTCCTAACTTAAAGTATTCTAAGGATATTGCTCGATATAATATGACAGTTGCTTCGTGTAAAAAAGGGAATGGTCACGATCGAAATATTTATTTTAACCATTGTTGGGCTTGTTACCAAATAATTGACAGTAGAGAGAGTAAAATTCAACTAGACGGCTTATACATTTGCATTCACTGTGGAAGTGGAGCGAAAAAAAGTCTCAGTTATTCTCAGGGAGATATATGCCCAAAATGTGGAACCGCAGAAATGAAACAAAAGGAAGAGGGATCTAGGTTTATTCAGTGTTCCTCATGCCAGCATACAATTCGCCTACCTGCCCAACAGCATCTAACTGGATATAGATGGCGAGGGTATAAATTCAAATAGAAATACCCCTCACAATCAAGGTGTCACATTAAAAGCACAAATGAACGCAAATTTACTAATAGAAAATCTCAAGAAAAAACGCGCCACTAATGAAAGTTTATGGCTGATGGGTCAACCAGATGTGGCCCTCCGCCGCATCAATTTTTAATCAACAAATGGAGGAATAAACCATGCTAATAGAAGAATATTTTGAATTTCTAGCTGATGATGACATTCGAGTAAAAGGGACAAGAGTGGGAATAGAAAGCATCCTCTATGAATATATTTATCGCCAACGTTCACCAGAGGAAATTATTAAACACTTTTACACTTTGACCCTCGATCAAATTTATGCTACAATCCTGTATTATTTAAATAATAAAGCCGTCTTAGATAAATATATCGAAAACTGGCTAGAATGGTCGCACCAACAAAGAAAAGCCCAAGAATTAAACCCTCATCCAGCCTCGATTAGACTGCAAAAAATTAAGGAAGAAAGAAATAAAAAGAATGGCGCTCAAGTATCTCATGGATGAAAACATTGACCCGGTTTATCCTACTCAAATTCGGAGCAAACAAGTAGAATTAATTATTCGGGTCATTGGCGAACCTTCCATACCAGCCAAAGGAACTAAAGACCCGGAAATTTTAGAATGGTGTGAAAAATATGACTTTATCCTGGTCACTAATAACCGTAAATCTATGCCTGGTCACTTAAACGATCATTTGCAAGCCAATCGTCATATTCCTGGGATATTTATTTTAAACGCGAATTTAAGCGTCGGGCAAAACATAGATGAATTAATTTTGATTGCTGAATGTTCTTTTATCAATGAATATCAAGATCAAATTATTCATCTACCTATCACTAAAGAGGTTTAATGATTATCTCCCATATAGCTCTGAAAAATTGGCGCAATTTTCAGTCAGTGAATGTTGATTTGCGCGATCGCATTTTTATAGTAGGCCCGAATGCTTGCGGTAAATCCAACTTTCTCGATTCATTCCGCTTTTTGCGGGATTTGGCGAAAGCAGGAGGCGGATTGCAAAAAGCTGCGATCGATCGAGGCGGCGTCTCAAAAATTCGCAGTCTTTATGCGCGTCGGTATCCAGATGTAGAAATAGAAATTCACCTTTCAGAATCTAATTCCCAACAGCCATTATGGAGGTATGGGCTGGGAATTAAACAGAAAAAAGGTGGGAAAAATGAGGCAATTGTTGCCTACGAACGAGTTTGGAAAGGCGAGCAACAAATTGTCGATCGCCCTACTCCAGAAGATGAAAAAGATGAGCTGCGTCTCACCCAGACTTATCTAGAGCAAATTAATGCCAATGCCGAATTCAGAGAAATTGCTAAATTTTTAGAATCGATTTTATATTTACATTTAATTCCTCAGTTGGTTCGCCATCCCGAAGCTTTTGCTACTCCTGGACTTTCCGAAGATGCTTTTGGGAGAACTTTTTTAGAACGAGTTGCTAAAACTCCCGAAAAAACTCGAAAATCGCGATTGAGAAAAATTGAAGATGCTTTAAAGTTGGCTGTCCCGCAATTAAAAAACCTCACGGATACTAAAGATGTCATGGGAGTTCCCCATTTAGAAGCTGTTTACGAACATTGGCGGCCCGGAGCGGGAAAACAACGGGAAGACCAATTTTCGGACGGAACGTTACGGTTAATTGGTTTGCTTTGGTCGCTGTTAGAAACCGATACATTATTGTTACTAGAAGAACCAGAACTTTCTTTAAATTCGGCGATTGTTAGCAATCTACCGTCTCTGATTTATCGCCTTCAGCGTCCGAGAAAGCGACAGGTTATTCTCAGTACCCACAGTGCAGATTTGCTCTCAGACAAAGGCATTGGCGGCGAAGAAGTCTTGCTAATGACACCGACTCCTGAAGGAACTCAAGTAAAACTTGCCTCAAGTAACGCACAAATAAAAATGCTACTAGAAGGAGGTTTAAGTATAGCAGATGCTGCACTTCCTCTCACAGCACCGCCCGCGATCGAACTACTCAGTTTATTCAAATGACGGATATTCCCATCAATCTAGTGTTTGAGGATGTACTGAGTGAAGCCGTTCTCAAACAAATGCTCAAACAGTCTCAACGTCCCTTTTCAGTGGGAAATTGCTTGAATCAGAGAGGATATGGCAAAATTAAAAAGGTGATTTCTGGATTAAATCATGCGGCAAAGGGAATGCCATACTTAGTATTAACTGATTTGGATAATGCAGAATGCCCGCTAGTAATTCTTTCGGAGTGGTTAACTCAACCAAAACATCCTAATCTGCTGTTTCGGATTGCGGTTAAAGAAGTCGAAGCGTGGTTGCTAGCACATCGGGAGGGATTTGCTGAATTTCTGGGTATTTCAGTAGACTTGATTCCTGCTGATGTAGATAAAGTTTCCGACCCCAAACAGCTTTTAATCAATCTGGCTAAAAAGTCAAAAAAGCGAGAACTGCGGGAGGGTATCGTCCCCGATCGCAATAGTACCGCAAAAATTGGTAAAGACTACAACGGTCAACTTATCCAGTTTGTCGATCGAAATTGGCAAGTTGCGTCAGCACAGACTAATTCCCCCAGCTTAGAACGAGCTATGAATGCGATCGTAAATTTTCAACCAACCTGGGAAAATTGAGGATAAAGAAAGACAAATTATGCGATCGCCAAATACAATTAATCAAATCATCATCTATAATCTACCGTCCGGGAATGACTAGACCCGACACCTACCCACAAATAATGCAACCCATCCAAATTACCACATTCCAAGCTTTGCGGCGCAGCTTGGGCCTGATAATCAAAGCTGCACCCATTGAACTCCGCAATTTAATATTACTCAATATCATTCGCGGTACAGCCCCATCTGGCGTACTATTTTTAGATAAATTAATCATTGATGAAGTCTCTCGCTTGCTGTCGCAACCCAAAACAGCACAGCCCTTAGCTTTGATACTTTCTCATCCAATATTGCTGTGGAGTATTGCCGGAGTCTTAACTCTCAAATTAGTCAGCGATTCCATCGATACAATGAGTTCCTTTACAGTAACATCTTTGCGCGATCGCCTTCAAGGCGCAGTTGAAGGAAAAGTTCTCGAAAAAGTCGCCAATTTCGACGATATCGCCCTGTTTGAAAACCCGGAACTCTTAAATATTGTAGAACTCGCAAAAACCGGAGTATCCCGAATACAGCAACTAGCATTCAGCATCAGCATGACAATCACGGGAATTTTTATTTTTATTCCATCTGTCAGCCTTGCTGCTGCTATAGCTTGGTGGGTGCCAGTGTTGATGTTAGTTTCATCACTTCCCTCAATTTACATCGAAAGAAAATATACCCGAATCATCTGGAGAGTTCAAAAAAAGCAAGCTAAAATTAGTCGCGAAATGAACTTGTCAGCCCGAGTGTTAACTGGGGAAGAATACGCTAAAGAATTGCGTTTGTTTGGGTTGCAGGAACTTTGGCTGAAACGCTGGCAAAGTCAGTTTGTGCAGTTTTTTAGCGAGATGCAGGGCATCCGAAAAAAAGCATCAATTATTGTACTGTTGTGGTCGATATTTAGTAGAGTAGGAGTAGCTTTGCCCTTTGTTTATGTAGTAATGGGAGCTTTGGGAGGACGCTATACTTTGGGGGATTTGGCGCTATATTCTGGCTTGATAGTCCAAGTAGAAAACAGTTTAGAATTATTGATTAATAGTTACACTAATTTGTACGATATTGGCCTCGGTGTCAGTCCGATTTTTCAACTGTTGGATCTGAAGCCAGAATTGCAGTCTCCGCTGGTAAATGTAGCATCTCGCTTGCCAAACTTGCCGGATAGCAGCCAAGATGTTGAGGTGAGAAAAGATAAAATTGGCATCGAAATTAAGGATTTATCTTTTGGCTATCCCGGTAGCACTAAAAACACAATTACAGATATCAATTTAACGATTAATCCGGGGGAAATGCTCGTGCTTGTCGGGGAAAATGGCGCGGGTAAAACGACTCTTGGCAAACTCCTCGGCCGCCTGTACGACCCGACAAGTGGTACGATCGCCTGGAACGGTCAAGATTTGCGATCGTACTCCCTATCATACGTGCGATCGCGCATAGCAGTAGTCATGCAAGATTACGCCCGCTTCCCCTCCACAGTCCGCGAAAACGTCGGTTTCGGCGACTTGCTTTCCCTGTCTGATGACACCGCAATTAATCAAGCAATTTCCGAATCAGGAATCTCCGCTAAAGTCAACAGTTTAGACAAAGGTTTAGAAACACCCTTGGGGAAACAATTAGAAGACGGTATCGACTTATCCGGGGGACAGTGGCAAAGAATTGCGATCGCCCGCGCCCTCATGCGGCTTTCTACAGCCGAAGTCCTAATTTTTGACGAACCAACCGCCGCCCTCGACCCCAAGACAGAACACGAAATTTACAGCATCTTCCGCCAAATCGCCGTCGGGAAAACAACGATTGTCATCAGCCACAGATTGGGATTGGCCAAAATTGCCGATCGTATCGCCGTCATGGAAAACGGTAAAGTAGCAGAAATAGGAACTCACGACGAATTGATAGCATCAAACGGAATTTACTGCTCAATGTTCACCCGTCAAGCTAGCAGCTATATTTAGAGTGAAATCAACAGAATTACCGGAGGGGCGGGTTCATCAACCATCTTGAATTCCCACAAACAATCTATATAAACCAGCCCTAACGCTCGCATTTGTGTCGCTGCGTGGCGAGAAACCGAGTTTCTGCGAATAATTTGGGTTGAGTACGAGAAATATCGGAAGAAACCCGGTTTCTGGGATGATTGTGCGAGATAGATTTATGATAGATTAATCTCATTTGTTTTGTGGCAAAGTCTCGATCCCCCCTAGCCCCCCTAAAAAAGGGGGGGACAAAAGTCAAATACAAATTCCCGCTTCTTAAGGAGGTGACAAAAGTTCGATTCAAAGTCCCCCTTCTTAAGGGGGATTTAGGGGGATCTAGGCTTCGAGATAAAGCAGAGATACCTGTTTTACTGTTGAATGCGATCTTTTTGAGAAACTTGTCATAAAGTGCGAGTTATAATAAAACCAACCTAGTTGGCAATAATATCAACGATGGAAACTATAACTCTCAACCTACCTGCAGCCGTCGCTTTAACCGACGAACAATTTTATCAATTGTCCATCGCTAATGAAGAGTGGCGATTAGAACAAACCCCTGAAGGAGAACTAATTATTATGCCTCCAACAGGCGGCGAAAGCGGCATCAGAAATTCCGATTTGACTACAGACCTAAATTTGTGGAATCGTCAGACTCGATTGGGAAAAGTCTTTGACTCTTCCACTGTCTTTCAATTACCCAACGGTGCGAAGCGTTCCCCAGATGCTGCTTGGGTTCTCCTAGAACGTTGGGAAGCATTATCCGCAGAAGATAAGCGCAAATTTCCTCCCCTGTGCCCGGACTTTGTAATAGAATTGCGTTCTGCAAGTGATTCCCTAGAAACATTGCGGGCTAAAATGCGGTATTATCGAACTAACGGCTGTCGCTTAGGTTGGCTAATTGACCCGCAAACGCCTTTAGTAGAAATCTATCGGTTGTCCGAAGATGTAGCAGAAGTGATTAATTTCTCTTTTGACCAACCGCCAAAACTTTCGGGTGAAGACGTACTTCCCGGATTTGTTCTCGATCTTACACCTATTCTCAATCCTTAAATCTCGATCGCACTTCAATCGCTGCGTAGCGACAAACCGGGTTTCTGCGACAATTTGCAGTTGAGTACCAGAGATATCGGCAGAAACCCGGTTTCTAAGATTAGGAAAAATAGCGAGAAACCGGGTTTCTGCAACAATTTGCAGTTGAGTACCAGAGATATAGAAAGAAACCCGGTTTCTGAGATTATTGTGCCTCCGAAAAGTCGTAGCGTAGCGGGGCGTAAGCCATCGCCAATTACCTCCCAGTCAGCGTATCAGCATAAGGATCTGGCAAAGCTTGCTGCACCTCCAAAACCGACAAAGAATTACCAGTCAACGGTTCGCTAATCAACTTTTTTTTTACCCCATCCCCGCGCCTGTCCCGTTCTTGCAACTTCAGCAATTCCTCTTGATACACAGCAACAATTCGCCCCAAACTCACCACCAAATCATCCCAATTCTCATCTCCCACCAACTTCTCAGAAATCCCCTCAAATAACTCTCCAGCTTGCCTTTTTTGAACATACGCTTTCAAAAGCTTTCCCGACTTTTGCAAAACCGCCTGATAAATGTCCCCATCAGACCACCACAGCCCCTGTTGACTCAGCAGCCAAGTTAAAATATACTCGCGAGCGTGTTGCTCCTTCACCCAGGCCGCCAGATACTGCAAATCTTCCATAGTTACAAAAGTCTCCTAAATTTTCCTCAAAATGTGCGCTTGTTTGTATCTATCGTTACTGCGATCGGCACAATAGTGGCCTTAGCATCACCAGTCCTTGTCTTTAATATCCCTTAAATCTTAAAAAAACCCTACTGATTTACCAAACAGCAATTCTTACAATATAAAAATAAACCTAAACCTCCTCGGTCTATTGTCCAATACTTTAGTCCACCGGAAAGCGGTATACCCCGCCTCGCTTTCCTCTATCTCAAATCAAACCTCAAGCGAAACTAGCGGGTTATTAGCATGACAAAGCAAAATTTTGGTTTAATCGGTCTAGCCGTAATGGGCGAAAATCTAGCCCTCAACGTCGAAAGCAGAGGCTTCTCGGTAGCTGTATACAACCGCACAACAGCTAAAACCGACGAATTCATGGCCAAACGCGCCCCCGGCAAAAACATAGTAGCCGCCAAGACTCTGACAGAATTCGTCGATGTCCTAGAAACGCCGCGCCGCATCTTAGTCATGGTGCAAGCTGGGAAAGCCGTAGATGCGGTTATCGACCAGCTCAAACCCATGCTGTCACCGGGCGACATGATTATTGACGGCGGCAACTCCCTCTACGACGACACCGAACGCCGCACCAAAGATTTAGAAGCAGCCGGACTGGGATTTGTCGGCATGGGCATCAGCGGCGGCGAAGAAGGCGCCCTCAACGGTGCTAGCCTGATGCCCGGTGGCACCCACGCCGCTTACGGCATCCTAGAGCCAATTCTCACAAAAATAGCAGCTCAAGTAGATGACGGCCCCTGCGTCACATTCATCGGCCCTGGCGGTGCCGGTCACTACGTGAAGATGGTTCACAACGGCATTGAGTACGGGGATATGCAGCTCATTGCCGAAGCCTACGATTTGCTCAAAAACGTGGCGGGACTCAACGGTCAGCAGTTGCAAGAAGTATTTGCCGAATGGAATACCACCGACGAACTCAACTCGTTTTTGATTGAAATTACTGCTAACATTTTCAAGTACATTGACCCAGAAACTAAGCATCCCTTAGTTGAGGTAATTATGGACGCGGCCGGTCAAAAAGGCACGGGCCGCTGGACTGTCATGAGTGCTTTGGAATTGGGCGTGAGCATTCCCACAATTATCGCTGCGGTGAATGCGAGAATTATGTCTTCTTACAAAGAAGAGCGCGTCAATGCTTCCCACGTACTGACGGGGCCTACCACCAAGTACGAAGGCGATACTAAGGAGTTTGTCAACAAAGTTCGAGATGCGCTTTACTGCTCGAAGATTTGTTCCTACGCCCAAGGCATGGCGCTGTTGAGCGCGGCCTCTAAGTCGTACAATTATGAATTGAGTTTGAGCGAAATTTCCCGAATTTGGAAAGGCGGCTGTATCATTCGGGCTGGATTTTTGGACAAGATTAAAACAGCTTTCAATGACGATCCGGCGCTGCCGAATTTGCTGTTAGCGCCGGAGTTCAAACAGACTATTCTCGATCGCCAATCAGCTTGGCGCGAGGTGTTGTCTACCGCTAGCCTGCTGGGGATTGCAGTACCGGCCTTCAGCGCGTCGCTGGACTACTTCGACAGCTACCGGCGCGAAAGATTACCGCAAAACCTGACGCAAGCTCAGCGCGATTATTTTGGGGCTCACACCTACGAGCGCACCGACAAACCGCGCGGTGAATTCTTCCACTCAGAGTGGACGCAGGCTGCTCAAGAGTCGCTGCAAACCGGCACTACGGACTAATTCGGTGTAGGGTGCGTCAGGCGAGGCGATCGGCAAAGTGAAAAAACATTCACGCCTGACGCACCCTACAATCTACTTGCAATATTGTTAAATAACTATAGTTAGCAAATCTCGTACAATCATAACTACTCCTTTAAAATAAATCTAATTTTATGAAACCTTTTATAGTAAAAGCCGCTGCTGTTATCGGTGAGATTGCGGTAGCAGTATTTGATACATTTAAAGAAGAAGATTCAAAAAAACGTTTATTAGAAAGTGGTATTGTGGAAGTGGATGAAATGACAGGAAAAGAATTTGAAAAATTTCTACGTGTTCATTTTATAAACTGTGGCTACAGTGTTAATTTAACTCAAGATAGTCAAGATTATGGGGCTGATTTAATTTTATACAAAGATGGCTCAACAACAGTGGTTCAAGCAAAAAGAAGCAAAAATCCAGTTGGTATTAAAGCCGTTCAAGAAGTAGCAGGAGCCGTCAGACATTACAAAGGAAATAAAGGAAGAGTCATCACCAACAACCGATTCACAGAAAACGCTTACAATCTTGCTAAATCTAACGAAGTAGATTTATGGGATAGAAAAAAACTAATCGAATTCATCTTAATCTCTAAACATTGTAACTAATTTATATACCAGGATCTGCAAGGGCTACATCGGTTGTTTGTATGCCAGCTCATAGGGTGCGTCAGGCGAAACCCTCGGCAAAGTGAACAAACATTTACCACTGACGCACCCTACAATAACTAAAAGTTAGTTAACTGTAAAAAACAGATACTGCGATTGCTTCGTTCCTCGCAATGACACAAAAAAGCGCTAACCGAAGCATTGACATATAGAAGTTCTGCATCGCGAACTAATTACCTGAAATCCCAACAATTCAACTAGCACTCGCTCCCCAGGTATCAACCGTTTGCTGCAAACCCTCTCGGTAGCTTGCATAGCGCGGACTCCACCCAAACTGCTTGCGGAATGAGTCGCTGTTGACAGTAGTAGAAAGCTTTAATAAATCGACTTGTTGAGGGGTGACAACTAACACCAGTGCTAGCGGTGTCAGCCACATGGGGATCCGCGCGGGGCGTTTTCTGCCCAGGGTGAAGGCGAATCGATCGATAAAATCAGCAAAAGACACCGGCACACCATCGACAACGTTAAAAATTGCACCCTTCGGTTCCGGTTCGTCGGCTACCTTTACCAAAGCCGCCGCCGCATCCTCAAAGTGCAGCCAGTTTCCCAGATTGCTGTCAGGCCCGGCAAAATAAGGACGACCCATTTTAAACGATTTTATATACAGTTTGAGGTCTTCCGATTCAGGCCCGTACAGGTATCCCATCCGCAATACACAAGTCGGAATCTGACTGTTTGTCACCTGATTTTCGGTGGCGATCGCCATTTTGAAAATTGCGTCATCACCCGGTACGCTCAGCGGTGTGTTTTCTGTTGCTTCCTTGGTGTTACCGTACAAAAAAGTGTAGCTAGTGTGAATTAGCAACTTAATATTTGTGTCTTTTACCGCTGTCAGCAGTGCACCAGTTGTTGTAGAAAGCGTTTTATCGAATCCTTTCCAATCTTGCCCGTCGCTGAGCAGGGTATTTGCTTTTTGCGGTGTGAGGTTGACAACCACATCTGGATTGGCGGCGAGAATCGCATCCCTGAGTTCCACACCGCTGGAATGGTCAGTTTCTACCGCAACTCCGCCGGCTGAATGCACGGCTGCTGCACCGTCTTTTTCCTGTGTCAATCCAGTTACTTTGTGTCCCTGCGCTACAAACTGCCGGACTGTTGCTTGTCCGAGTTCGGAGTCGGCGCTGGTAATAACAATGCTCAGCTTTATATCTGCCATCTGCTGGATCACCTATTTTTTCTGTTTCTACATACTTACTATTTTTGCAACCTCAAAAGCGACTATCTCTTGGTAGAAAAAGTAGTGATTAGGATTTATGCAGCAGGGATGAGAAACCGGGTTTTTGGAGAAAATATTTAGTTGTAACCCGCAGTCAGGGTAAAAAAACCGGTTTCTGTGGTCTAGATGTGTCAGTCGCGGTTATTCTAAAGATTAAGTTACCCAAATTATCTCTACAGCTTGCTCGATCGCCCGCCCAATCATGCTAGAAATTTCCAACACAGTATTTATTGCCGATCGCGAAATCGAAATTAGTGCGATTCGCTCCCAAGGCGCGGGCGGGCAAAATGTCAATAAGGTGGCGAGTGCTATTCACTTGCGCTTTGATATCCCAGCTTCCTCATTGCCCGATCGCTACAAGCAGCGTTTGTTGCAAATCAACGACCAGCGCATCACCTCCGAAGGTGTGATTGTCATCAAAGCGCAGGAACACCGCAGCCAGGAACAGAACCGGGAAGAGGCTTTGAGGCGGCTGCAAGAACTGATTAAAAGTGCGATCGTCATCCCCAAAAGGCGCAAACCCAGCAAAGCGACTCGCAGTTCCCAGCGCAAGCGTCTCGACAGCAAAACCAAGCGGGGGCAGATTAAGGCTCTGAGAGGGAAAATTACCGATTGATGGACGAATCGGGCGATCGGGCTTTTTGACTTTTTATTGGTCAGGATTTTGTGGGCCTAAATCGTTGGGTAAATCGTTAAGCGTTTTTCCCAGAGCTTTGCAAAGGGCTTTCATTTGAGCAATAGTCAGTTCGGGTTTGTCTAATCCTCGCTCCCACTTGCTAATGGCTTGCTGACTTAGGGTTTTTGCGCCCGTTTTGTCGGGAATTTGCTTTGCTAAGGCCGATTGCGATAAACCCACAGCCTCCCGCCAGATTTGCAGTGCTGGTATATCTTTGGACTCTTGAGTTTGTTTATTTTGGGGCAGATCATAGCAAATTCACAGCCAAAGTTGTTGACAAATCGACGATCGAGATCGTGGTTTAGCTGTGCTTGTTAGTTGTCGTTCGGCGAGGGCTCGCGACTTGGTAAGTCATCGGGAATTTCGGTTACGTCTAATCCTAAAAGCTCAAACATAGTTTTTAGAGAAACCTGGTACAGGTTAGCCATCGCAAGTATGTTTTCAGCATTAGGTAGAGCCTTGCCGAGTTCCCAGTCAGCTTGTCTTCGCTCGGAAATTCCGATTTTTTCTTTGACTTGAGGGCGTGTTAGTCCAGCTTGTTCTCTGAGTCGTCTCAATGGAGACTTCTCCTTTTCTTGTAAATCTTCTTCAATCATAGGACGAAATATTCATGATGCTAACGTCTTGACAAAGAGTTTAATAAGACGTAAACTTCATGTTGGTAGGCAAAACAAAGGCGGCCGAGCGAGCCGAACATTCAAAACGTGCAGGTTTGAATAACCGCCTTATTTGCAGTGTCTGTCAATTGTGCTTGCATACCCAAGCTGATTTTTGGAGGTTGGGCGCATACCTCAAGCCTCTTTTCCTCAGCGCCGAGGATGTGGTGCCCTGCTGTAAGGTCGATCGACCTGCAGCACAACCCAACTCAAAATTGTATCAAAGAACCCGACCAAAACTTCCACTTTGCGATCGCACAACTTCCGTGTTATCGTTCCATTTCTCCACCCATTCCCGATCGTGACCACATCTACCGAAAACTTCTACCTAGGCGATATCGCCTCCAACTTTCACTTTGCAGGCCCGCTGCTAGACTTTGAAGAAGAAATCCAAAATCAATCTCCCTTTCACGATTTAGACTACCTGACAGGGGAAATTAAAAGGGGATTTCTAGACTACGTGCGGCAAGGAATCATGCTGGACGCGATCAGAAAACTGCGATTGTACAAACACAAATTCAAAACTTTTAAAAGTTACTGCGAACAAGCATTAGGCAGACAGTATTTTTACTGCACGCAAATCATCAAATCTGCTGGCATTTGCCTGCGCTTAATCAAAGCCGGATTTGAGATTTTGCCAAGCTGTGTCGCTCAAGTTGTGCCTTTGTTCAAACACGCAGTTACAGACCAGTACGGTGACTGTGCTTTAGAGGAAAAGTGGCAAGAAGTGGTGGATGTCATCCCCAAAGAAAGGATTACGGCAGTAACTATTGCCGAAACTGTTGACAACAATCCCAACCTCCGGCTCAAGCAAATTCGGATCAAAACCGATACCTACGACCTTTTAACCAAAAAAGCGGCTGCCGCAGGAATGTCAGTTTCGGAATTTTTGGCGAGGTTGGTTGACGAATATAACCCCAGAAACCTAGAGCAGCCGGCGGAACACACTCCCGAACAAGAGGAGATTTTAGACCAGTTGGACGCGGAATTTAAGAAGCCCGCAGCGGAACAGTCTGCAACTGGAGCTAAAGGTAAAGTTAAATCTAAAGGTTTTGGAGGTAAAATTGAGCAGAAAGGTGCTACAAGGGAAGTTAATGCGAAAAGTTCAGAAAGTGAAATTAAGGCGAAAAGTTCAGAAAGTGAAATTAAGTTGAAAAATCAGAGAACTGAAATTTTAGCAGAGCAACAGTCCACTTTATTTAAGGAGAAAAATAATGAAATCCTCAGCCCAAAATCCTATCATGCGTCAACTGAAGCTGATGGAGGCTCAATTAAGCCAGATTCAGTGCCAACTGATTAAAGCCACTGTGTTGAATTGGTGGCAAATTGTTTTGCCTGACGGACAAAAGATTGCGATCGAGCACGCGGGCGGCGGACACTGGATTTTTCGGGCTAACGGGCTGGAGAAATCGCATCCTGAAGTGCGTAAAGCTGTGTTAATGGCGATCGCCGAAGGTTGCCGCAAGTAATCTACGGATCTCGGGCGCGGCACGGTGCCGTGTCCCCGATCAAGTGGGCGATCGGGATTTGACAGGATGTTGGGTTGATTTGGGGATGTACGGGGGCGATACCTTCGGTCTGCTTCGCTTACGGCATTAGTATCGAGATTGGTTAAAAGTGCGATCGGAATACCCCAACTGTGCGGCGAGGTTTAAAATTCCGGCCTTGTGGGCTGATGGCTGGTGTCAACGATTTATTCTGGGGTTTGAGAAGATGGCTGAGTATCAGAAATCGGCGTTGCTGAATTAGGATATGATGAAGTGGTCGTGCGAGTACCAAAAAATAACACTCATTAAAATACAATATTATGCAATGCCCTGAATGTCAGTCAACTAATTTTAATAAAAATGCTCATAAAAAAGGCAAACAGAATTATATCTGTGTGAAATGTAAGAGACAATTTATAGATGATTATCAAGCTCAAAAAGGCTACTCCGAAGAAGTGAAACGTGAATGCTTAAAAATGTATGTTAATGGCATGGGTTTTCGAGCAATTGAAAGAGTCAAGAATGTGCATCATACTACAATTATTAATTGGGTAAAACAAGCAGAAAAACTCTTGCTAGATTTTTATGAGCCACAAATAAATCCATAAGTGGGAGAATTAGATGAATTACAAACATTTGTCGGTTCAAAAAAAAACAAGACCTGGATCGGGACAGCAGTAGACCACTTTAAGCCAGGTATTTTAGGATGGACTTTAGGCGACCATAGCGCAAAAACTTTTGAACTACTATGGGATCTTGTTAGTAAATGGAAATGCTATTTTTATGTGACAGATGGCTGGAAAGTTTACCCAAATTTTATTCCAGAGGGAGATCAGATTATTAGCAAAACCTATATGACAAGAGTTGAGGGTGAAAATACAAGACTAAGACACCCGGATAGCTCGCTTAAAAAGAAAAACTCTTTGTTATTCTAAGTCTGAACAAATGCTAGGCTATTCAATTAAATTACTAATTCATTATCTAAAATTTGGAGATGTTCCAATTCCCCATCAAAATCCAAGAAATCATTTTCGGCTCCCCTCTCGTACTTGGACCCGTATCATACCCTGATTCAGCAACGCCCATTTTTTTAAAGATGTGCTATAGATCAAGTCCTAGCCCCCCGATGCCTTGGGGGGGGGTAAGATGTAACGCTACTTAATGAAATTGGTATTAGACACCAGCTCAGATAGAGGAATGGTACAAAGCCAGAAAAATCCAGCTTCTTCTGGCTGAGTGTTGGAGAGCAAAGTGGCTCGTTAAGAACTATTATTCAATTGAAGAAGTGCTATATCTTTAGGAAAATGCCAAAAAAGGAAAGATCGGATTTCAAAGTTTTAAAATTTCTAAACCCGAATCCACTACATTTTAACAGTTTTAACTTATTATTAATTCTCCAACATTTGAGATTTGATGCCAGCACAAATGAAGCGAGCGCCCCACTCTCGCAGAACCCGTCAATGAAGCCATCTTCCACCCATCTACTATGTCAATCAAGCGATCGCACTCCATCGAACTCACGTTCAGTTATATTTAAGTTGCAGGATCGAAACCGTAAAATCACTGATGCAAAACTAAGATGAATCAATTACAATTATAAGAATTATAAACTTTCTGCTGACAATTAGGAAAAAGCCATGTTTATTATTGCAGGTTATGAATACTTAGAAAAAATTCACGATAGTTTAATGACCCAGGTTTATAGAGCGCGGAGAATTCGAGATCTTCAACCTGTTATTGTTAAAATTCTAAAAAAGGCATATCCTTCCAGTCAAGACATTTATGTATTTAAACATCAGTATGAATTGCTGAAAAACTTAGATTCAGAAGGCATTGTCAAAGCTTATAGCATAGAAAAATCTAACAATTATATAGCTATAATTTTAGAAGATTTTGGTGGCAATTCACTGAAAAATTTTTTAAATACTGATACAATTATACATTTATCTGTATTTTTGCAAATAGCAATTGGATCAACTAAAGCTTTAGAAGAAGTACATAAAATAAATATTATACACAAAGATATCAAGCCCGATAATATCATTATTAACCAGCGAACATTAAAAATAAAGCTCGCAGACTTTTCAATTGCATCACTTCTGATGCAAGAAAAATATCTAGCCAGCAATCCCGATCTATTAGAAGGAACTTTGGCCTATATGTCCCCAGAGCAAACTGGTAGGATGAATCGCGCGATTGATTATCGTACTGACTTTTATTCTTTGGGTGTCACATTTTATGAAATGCTGACTAGACAGTTGCCATTTCAAACTACAGATGCGATGGAACTCGTTCACAGTCATATTGCCAAAATACCCACTTTACCGCATGAACTGGATCCAACTATCCCGAAAGTAGTATCTGATATCGTGATGAAATTATTAGCTAAAACTGCTGAGGATAGATATCAAAGTGCTTATGGAATTAAGGCAGATTTGGAAGCGTGTTTAACTCAACTACAAACTAATGGAAGAATTGAAAATTTCATTCTCGGTCAGCATGATGTTTTTGCTAAATTTCAAATACCCCAAAAGCTTTACGGTCGCGATGGAGAAATTGCTACCCTAAACGCTGCTTTTGAAAGAACCAGTCAAGGTAAGAGTGAGATGATACTTGTTTCCGGTTACTCAGGAATCGGCAAGACAGCCTTGATTAATGAAATCGATCGACAAATTGTGCGGCGAAAGGGTTATTTTACTTCAGGAAAATGCGATCAATTTAAACGCGGTATTCCTTATGCTGCACTAATTCAAGCTTTTCAGACCTTGATTCGCCAGCTATTAACTGAAAGTGAAAAAAAAATTCAGATCTGGAAAGAAAAATTATTAAAAGCTTTGGGTACAAATGGCAGAGTTATTATTGAAGTCATTCCTGAAGTCGAATTAATTATGGGGTCGCAACCCCCTATTCCTCAATTAGAATCTGGAGAATCACAAAATCGATTTTATTTAGTCTTTCAAAAGTTTTTAGGTGTTTTTACCAGTAAAAAACATCCTTTAGTTCTTTTCATAGACGATTTACAGTGGGTTGATTCTGCCTCATTAAAATTACTCCAGCTACTAATGATGTCATTAGATAGTCAATACTTTTTGTTAATTGGAGCTTACCGAGATAACGAAGTGAATGAAGCTCATTCATTGACGTTGCTTTTGAATGAAATTCAAAAAGCTGGAGTTAAAGTAAATCAGATCGATATACAACCTTTAAATACTGTTCAAGTTAATGAATTAATTGCAGACACGCTTCACTGCGAATTAGAAAAAGCCTTACCTTTAGCAGAAATAGTCTTTAATAAAACGGCTGGCAATCCCTTTTTTGTAACTCAAATACTTAAAACATTCTACCAAGAGAACCTACTCTCATTCGATCCGAATGCTGGTAATTGGCAGTGGGATATTCAGCAAATTAAACAAGTTCAAATTACGGATAATGTTGTTGAATTAATGGTTGACAAAATTGAAGAACTTCCTAGTTTTACGCAAAATGTTTTAAAAGTAGCAGCTTGTATTGGTAATACCTTTACATTAAACGATCTAGCAATAGTCAATGAAAAATCTTTATCATCTACAGCAACAGAGCTTTGGGAAGCACTTCAAGAAGATTTAATTTTTCCTTTAAGCGGTGCTTATAAAATTCCTTTAGCTAATGATTTAAATACATCATTAACATTAGTTGATGAGTCAGAAAAACAAAGTAATTTATCTCTAAATATTGAGTATAAATTTTTGCACGATCGCGTTCAACAAGCCGCTTATTCTTTGATTCCAGCAGAGCAAAAAAAAGAAATTCATTTAAAAGTCGGTCAACTACTACTAAAGAATACTCAAACGACAGAAATAGAAGAGAAAGTTTTTGATATTGTCAATCACTTAAATATGGCTATAGAGTTAATTATAAGTGAAACAACCAAACAAGAACTAGCTCAATTAAATCTGTTGTCTGCGCGGAAAGCAAAGGCAGCAGCAGCTTATGAACTCGCGCAGAAATACTTAAATTTCGGTCTAGAACTACTTACGGAAGATAGTTGGTATAGTAATTATAAATTAACTGTGTCGCTGTATATAGAAACAGTAGAAGTAGAATATTTAAATGGTAATTTTGAAAGGTCAACCTTGCTTGGAGATATTGTTTTAAAACAAGCTGTTTCGCTTTTAGAAAAAGTCAAAATATATGAAATAAAAATTCAATTTTATATTTCTCTCAATCAGATGCAAGCAGCGCTTGACACATCGTTGTTAGTGCTGGAAATGTTAGGAGAACCTTTAGTTGAAAAATTGCCTGAAGAATTAGATATTGATAATTTAAGCAATTTACCAGAAATGACTGACCCTGATAAACTTGCAGCCATGCGAATATTAGTTAAAGCGATAACACCTGCTTATGTAATGAATCCAGCACTTTTAGCACCGATCGTGTTTACGATGATCGATATTTGCATTAAATATGGAAATTCATCACTATCTACTTTCGCTTATACTTTTCATGGCTTGCTCCTTTGTATTTCAACAGACACTATTGAAAGCGGATATCAGTTTGGTAACTTAGGAATAAATTTACTAGAAAAATTGAATGCAAAAGAAGTTAAAGCGAAAGTATATGCAGTATTTTATAATCATATTAAAATTTGGGTAAGCCATGTGAGGGAAACCATAGAACCTTTACAAGAGGTTGTTCAATATGGTTTAGAAAGTGGCGATTTAGAGTATGCTAGTTACGCGGCAGTTTACACTTCAGTTTATCCTTTTTTTGTAGGCGAGAATCTAAATGAAGTGTGTACTAAACAAACTATTTACACAAACCTATTAGTAAATTTAAAACAAAATTACTTTAGCTTGGGAATTACAATTTGGCGACAATTAGTTTTAAAACTTTTAAATAAGGACGAAAGTGAATGTAGAACACTCGGTAATTTTTTTGATGAAAAGGTAATGCTAACTAATTTTCTTGAATCAAATAATGGTGCGTTACTTTTTTCTACGTATCTTTCCAAATCAATATTTTTATATTTATTTGAAAATTATGCAGAAGCAGTTAGTTATGCAAAGCTAGCCGAGCAATATTCTGGTTGTATGGCTGCTCTAGTACATACAAGTGAACAAAATTTTTACTATTCTATGATTTTACTTGCACAATGTTCGTTCGTATCAGAAAATGAGCGGCAAGTCAATCTAGAACAAGTGGAATTAAACCAAATTAAATTAAAAAAATGGGCGTTATATGCTCCCATGAATTACGAACACAAATATTATTTGGTAGAAGCAGAAAAAGCTAAAATTTTAGGGCATATACTGCCAGCAATGGAATATTACGATCTAGCAATTCAAGGAGCCAAAGAGCAAGGTTATATTCACGAAGAAGCACTGGCGAATGAAAAAGCAGCAGAATTTTATCGCAGTCTTGGAAGAGAAAAAATAGCTCAAACATATTTAGTAGAGTCATACTATTTCTATGTTCGTTGGGGAGCAATAGCAAAAATTAAAGATTTGGAATCAAAATACCCGCAATTAATATCTTTAACCTCTAATGAAACTTCTAGTCGAGAACTAACTGTTACGACAAGTTCTTCTAGTATAGGAACTAAAGCAGATGTTTTAGACTTGGGAACTATTATCAAAGCATCCCAAGCTCTTGCAGGCGAAATTGTACTTGATAAGTTTTTGGATAAATTACTAAAAGTTTTAATGGAAAATGCTGGCGCTCAAACTAGCTGCCTTGTTTTAGAAACCGATGGTATTTTAACGCTCAAAGCGACTGGTACTGTAGAACAAGACAAAATAACTTTGTGGCCATCGACCTCTATAGATACTAGCCAAAAGTTACCAGTTTCTTTAATAAATTACGTAGCCCGAACTAAAGAGAATATTGTTTTAAATAATGCCGCAAAAGAGGGAATATTTATCAAAGATTCGTATATTCTTAAAGCTAAAGTTAAATCCATTTTATGTGCTCCAGTTGTCAATCAAAATAAACTCATTGGCATAATTTATTTGGAGAATAATTTAACTGTTGGGGCATTTACATCGGCTCGTTTAGAAATCGTTAAAATCCTTTCGACGCAGATAGTTATTTCTTTAGAAAATGCTTTGCTTTATAAAAATTTAGAAGAATACAGCCGCACGCTAGAAGAAAAGGTGAAAGAACGCACCTTTGAACTAAGCGAAAACAATGATAAATCAAAAGATCAAGCAATTAAATTACAAAAAGCTTTGGATGAACTAAAGCAAGCTCAAGCACAACTTATCCAAACTGAAAAAATGTCTAGTTTGGGACAATTAGTTGCTGGTGTTGCTCACGAAATAAACAATCCAGTCAACTTTATTTATGGTAATTTAAGCCACGCTGGCGAATATAGCCAACAATTATTACATTTAATTGCTCTCTACCAAGACAGCAATCCTAGTCCTCAACCAGAAATTCAAAATTATATTGAAGAAATTGAGTTGGAATACTTATTGGAAGATTTACCTAAATTGTTTTCTTCAATGCAACTGGGAGCAACCCGTATTCGCGAAATCGTTTTGTCACTCAGAAGTTTTTCTCGTTTAGATGAAGCAGATATCAAATCAGTAGATATCCATGAGGGTATTGAAAGTACGCTGTTAATTTTGCGAAACCGTTTGAATAAAAAGGCAGATAATTCAGCAATTCAGGTAATTAAAAACTATGGTAAACTGCCATTAGTAGAGTGTTACCCAGGGCAATTAAATCAAGTATTTATGAACGTTATTGCTAATGCTATTGATGCGTTAGAGCAGCGCGATCGCCATCGATCGCAAACACAGATGAAGGAAAATTATAGCACGATTCTTATCGTAACTGAACTAATAAATTGCGATTGGATAAGAATACGGATTGCTGACAATGGAACTGGCGTAACAGAAGAAGTGCTTACTAAACTATTTGACCCATTCTTCACAACCAAACCCGTTGGTTCTGGAACGGGTTTGGGGTTGTCTATTAGTTATCAAATTGTGGTTGAAAAACATGGCGGACGACTGAACTGCGTTTCAGCACCAGGTCAAGGTGCGGAGTTCATAATTGAGATTCCCGTAAATCAGCAAAATCGCCAAAAGTCAAGCTCCCTAATGTAGATTTTATTTGGTTGATTCTGAAGGTAGTAAATATTTTTGGATCGCTCCTACCTAAATTTGTGATTTTTTTCAATTTGGAGTAATCTATATTTAGTAGCACCGATCCAAAAAATAGCGAACAGAAGAGTAAGCTTTAAACTTAGCTCGAACCTGTCAAGCTTTTCGCTAAACACAAAGGCTTTTAGTTGAGCATTGCTTCAGAGTGAAAGTTATAGATAATCGCTGACAATCAGTCACTTAGTATAATTACTTAGAGGAAACATCAAATGTCCGATCATTTGAAAGGTGGAGCTATTCATCAACTGTTTGAATCTCAAGTAGAGCGTACACCGGATGCGGTGGCGGTGGTTTTTGAAGGACAAAAATTAACTTACCGAGAGCTGAATGTAAAAGCGAATCAGTTGGCGCATTACCTGCGATCGCTCGGAGTAAGGCCAGAAGTGTTAGTAGGCATCTGCGTCGAACGTTCTTTTGATACGATCATAGGAATCCTGGGCGTACTCAAAGCGGGTGGTGCTTACGTCCCAATAGACCCTGCCTATCCATCTGAGCGCATCGCTTATATGCTCGATGATTCGCAACTACCAGTTCTATTAACTCAGAAACAACTGATTGGCTCGTTATCAGAACATCAAGCACGGGTAGTTTGTCTAGATTCTGATTGGAAAAAAATCTCTGTGATGCCCGAAATTCCTCCCATCAGTGATGTGGTACCAGAGAACTTAGCTTATGTAATCTATACCTCCGGCTCAACCGGAAATCCCAAAGGAGTTCTCATTGCTCACCGAGGATTGTGCAATCTAGCGCAGGCACAAATCAAACTGTTTGATGTGCAGCCCGATAGCCGCGTTCTCCAGTTTGCCTCCTTGAGCTTTGACGCTTCTATTTGGGAAATTGTCATGGCTCTGTGTTCGGGAGCGCGGCTTTGCCTGGGAACGCGAGAGTCGCTGCAACCGGGACAACCTTTACTGCGACTATTGCAAGAGCAGGGGATTACCCATCTTACTCTCGTGCCATCAGCACTTGCTGCTCTGCCAAGTGAGGAGTTGCCAGCGTTGCAGAATATCATCGTCGCGGGAGAACCATGTCCGACAAATTTGGTTGCTCAATGGGCTAGAGGACGGCGGTTCTTTAATGCTTACGGGCCTACTGAGTCCACTGTCTGCGCTACAGTCGCACAATGCTTTGAAAGCATGGACGTGCTGCCAATTGGTCGTGCGATCGATAATACTCAAATCTATATTCTCGATCGCCATCTCCAACCCGTTTCCATCGGCATTCTTGGAGAACTCCACATTGCTGGTGTGGGACTAGCAAGAGGCTACCTCAACCGTCCCGAAACTACTCAAGAGAAATTTATTCCCAACCCCTTTAGCAACGAATCAGGTTCGCGCCTATACAAAACTGGTGACTTAGCCCGTTACTTACCTGACGGCAATATCGAATTTTTGGGTCGCATCGACCACCAAGTGAAAATTCGCGGCTTCCGCATCGAATTAGGAGAAATTGAAGCATCACTGCAACAACATCCTGATGTGCGACAAGCCGTTGCGATCGCACGCGAAGACGTACCGGGTGACAAGCGTTTAGTCGCCTACATCGTCTCTAATCTCATACCGGAACGGATACCTTATCAAAGTCCTTGCTTGGTTGAATTTGATGGTAATCGTACTATAGAAGTAACCACCGAAGACATTTCAATAGGTGGTATTAGCTTAGTAGGAATGACAGAAGTTTTAGAGCTATATAGTCGCGTCCGCTTGCGCCTACAGCTACCAGAAAATTCTCAATTTTTGTGGGTAGAAGGTAAAGTAGTATGGCAAGAAAAACAGCAAACGGGGATTCAGTTCGAGCTAACGCCAACGCAGCAAATTACCATCCAAACCAGCTTAGATTATCTCCTAGAAAAACAGAAAATTCTGAAATTTTTGCAACGCACGGTTAGCCGTAACCTCCGTAACTTCTTAAAACAGAAGTTGCCTGAATACATGGTGCCTTCTAACTTTGTCATCCTGAAAGAATTGCCGCTAACTCCCAACGGAAAAGTGGATCGTCAAGCGCTACCTTCACCGAAACAAATCAGAAAGAAACTGACAAATAGCAATATTGACTCTGTAACTGATATTGTAGATAACCCAGATGTTTTAGAACGGGAGCGAGAGCTTGAGTTAATGCCTTTCGTTCCTCCTCGCACTCCGGTTGAAGAAGTGATAGCAAGAATTTGGGCGGAAATTTTAGATTTAGACCAAGTTGGGATTCATGACAACTTTTTGGAATGCGGAGGACACTCGTTACTAGCTGCTCAAGTTATCTCTCGCATCCGAAATACGCTTGCAATAGAATTGTCTCTGCGCTCTTTGTTTGAAGCACCCACAATAGCGGAATTAGCCCAGCAAATAGAAACAGAACTTCAAACAAACTCAAGGTTGCCACTTTCTCCAATCGAAGTGATTTCTCGCAACCAGAATTTGCCTCTCTCTTTTGGCGAACAACAGTTGTGGTTTTTGGCACAAGTGGAACCGGGTAATCCTTTTTATAACGAACACTTTACAATTTACTTACCGAGTTCGATCGATCGATTAGCGTTAGAACAAAGTTTCAACCAAATTATCGATCGTCACGAAATTCTGCGAACCAACTTTTCTATCTTCGATGGGCAACCAATTCGGATCGTTCAGCCAAGTTGCTATTTACCTCTGCCATTAATTAATCTTCAAGAAATAGCGTCAGAAAGCGATCGCGAAACAGAAGCTTTGCGGTTGGTAACAGAAAAAGCACGGCAACCTTTTAATCTTACCTCTGATTTGTTGTTGAGAGCTACTCTAATTCAACTCAGCGAGACGGATTACAGACTATACATAACCGTACATCACATTATTTTAGATGCGGTTTCTATATACAGCGTACTATTTCCCGAACTGGTGACACTCTACGAAGCTATTTGCGATCGCAAACCCTCCTCCCTGCCCGAATTAATCGTTCAGTATGCCGACTTTGCCTACTGGCAGCGGCAACAATTACAAGTAGAATTACTGAAGTCACAGCTAGCTTACTGGAAACAGCAATTAGCAGATTTGCCCCCGCTACATTTGCCCACCGATCGTCCAAGACCGCCAGTTCAAAAGTTTCGGGGCGCAATACAAACTCTGGCATTTTCCAAGAGTTTAACTGAAGCACTGAAAGCTTTATCTCGTCAGGAAAATGTCACTTTATTCATGACATTAATGGCGGTATTCAAAATTTTGCTCTACCGCTATTCGGGACAAGAAGATATTCCCGTCGCCACCGTTACTGCTGGGCGCAACCGACCGGAAATTGAAGGATTAATTGGGTATTTCCTCAATACGCTGATCCTACGTACTGACCTTTCTGGTTTCCCCAGTTTCCGACAGTTACTTTCCAGGGAAAGAGAAGTAGCTTTAGGAGCTTATACTTACCAAGAATTGCCATTCGAGAAGTTGGTGGAAGAACTTCAACCAGAAAGAAGGCTGGGTCAGAATCCATTATTTCAAGTGCTGTTTATTTTGGAACCACCAATTGCAACCTTTGATTATACGGATTGGCAAATCAACCAGATGGACATTCATATCGGTACGTCAAAGTGCGATTTGTTTCTCCAACTAGAAGAAAAAACGGAAGGAATTATCGGTCGTTTTGAGTACGATACGGACTTATTTGATGCTGCTACTATTTCCCGGATGGTTGGACATTTTATCACTTTGTTGGAAAGTATTGTTGCCAACCCAGACCAGTCTATCTTGAAGTTGTCTTTGTTAACAATTGACGAACAAAAGCAGTTAATAAATTGGAATGCTACTGGAGTCAATTATTCGCATAATAAGTGCGTTCACCAGTTATTTGAAACTCAAGTAGAACGAACTCCCGATGCGGTAGCAGTTATCTTTGAGGGGGAGCAACTCACTTATCGGGAGTTGAATCAACGGGCGAATCAATTAGCGCATCATTTACGATCGCTAGGAGTTGTACCAGATACGGTAGTTGGTATCTGCTTAGAACGATCGCTGGAAATGGCGATCGGACTTTTGGGCATCCTAAAAGCAGGTGCAGCTTACTTACCTCTCGACCCAGCTTATCCGCAAGAACGGATAGCTTATATGCTGGAAAATGCCGGAGTTCCAGTAGTGCTAACTCAGGCAAATTTATTGCCGCCACTATTAGAGTATGGGATACCAGCGATCTGTTTAGATCGGGGCTGGAAATCGATCGCCCAACGCCCGCAAGATAACCCCACCACAGCCGTATTGCCCGACCATTTAGCTTACGTTATCTATACATCAGGTTCTACAGGCAAACCTAAAGGGGTAGCAATGAGTCATCGTCCCCTGGTAAATCTAATCGATTGGCAATTACAAAATTTCGCTTTTCCTGCTACTAAAACCCTCCAATTTGCCCCCATCAGTTTCGATGTTTCTTTTCAGGAGTGTTTTTCCAGTTGGTGTTCTGGCGGCACTTTGGTGTTAATTTCAGACATGATTCGCAAAGATGCAGTAGCTTTATTGCAACTTCTCCAAGATGAAGCGATCGAACGTTTATTTCTTCCTTTTATTGCCCTTCAACATCTAGCTGAGGTTGCTGAGGAACGAGGAACCGTACCTCATAGTTTGCGAGAAATTATGACGGCTGGCGAACAGTTACAAATTAGTCGAGCGATCGTCAATTGGTTTAGTCAGCTAAAAGATTGCACTTTGCACAATCAATATGGCCCTTCTGAAAGTCATGTTGTAACGGTATTTACTCTCACTGGTTTACCTGAAAACTGGCCTAAATTGCCTTCTATCGGTCGTCCTATTGCCAATGCTCAAATCCACATCCTCGATTCACAATTACAACCAGTACCTATTGGTATTCTAGGAGAAATTTACATAGGTGGTGTTAGTTTGGCCAATGGTTATATCAACCGACCAGATTTAACATCCCAACGGTTTATTGCCAGCCCATCATTAAATAGTAATGAGTTATTAGTTTTGAACTCTGAATTAGAAGAAAACTCACAATTCACAATTCAAAATTCAAAGCTGTACAAAACTGGCGATCTAGCCCGCTATTTACCAGATGGTAACATCGAGTATATGGGTCGAATGGACGACCAAGTAAAGATTCGCGGTTTTCGGATTGAGTTAGGAGAGATTGAGACTGCATTGGGGCAACATCCAAATGTATTGGGAGTTGTTGTTATTGTTAGGGAAGATATACCGGGCGACAAGCGTTTAGTTGCTTATATAGTTGTCTCCAAAGAGTTAGCATATTCTGCCAACGAACTGCGGCACTTTTTGCAAGAAAAGTTACCTGAATACATGATTCCTAATGCTTTTGTATTTTTAGAAGCACTGCCTTTAACTCCTTCTGGAAAAGTAAATCGACGAATCTTACCAGCGCCAGAAGGAAATCGAGAAGAACTAGAAACAGCATTCATTGCGCCTCGTACTCCTGTGGAAGAAAAGTTAGCTGAAATCTGGAAAAAGATTCTCGGTATCGATCGAGTTGGCGTTTACGATCGCTTTTTCGATTTGGGCGGCCATTCTTTAAAAGTTACTCAGCTAATGTTTAAAGTGAAAGATGCTTTTCAGGTAGAAGTATCGCTAAGACAATTCTTTGAAGTACCGACTATTGCTGGAATTGCGGATGCGATCGCTCTCGCTAGTCGCCCAGATTTCAATTCTACATCACCACAAAAAGAAATTATCAATCTAAACGGGGAAGCAATTCTAGATCCTACCATCTCTCCTGAAAATATTAATTTTGAATGGGGTAAAGAACCATCCCATATCTTATTAACAGGAGCAACCGGATTTCTCGGTACTCACTTACTTAATGACTTACTAAACAAAACGCAGGCAAATATTTATTGCCTGGTAAGAGCATCCAACCTCGAACAAGGCATCGAAAGAATCCAAAAAAGTCGAGAACGCTACTTACTTGATAACCAACCTATCAGCAACCGCATCATTCCAATTTTAGGAGATTTATCTCAACCCTTCTTAGGGCTTACATCAAATCAATTTTACGCATTGGCAAGCGAAATCGATGTAATTTACCATAATGGTGCATCAACAAATCTGATTTATCCATACTCTGCATTGAAAGCGGTAAACGTTCTCAGTACGCAGGAAGTTTTGAGATTAGCCTGCATTATAAAAGTAAAACCCGTGCATTTCGTTTCTACCATTGGCGTATTTTGCTCGGATACTTACGAGGGATATACATTAGTTCGAGAACAAGACGAACTACCTGATAGTGAAACTCTTTCTGAAGGTTACGATCGAAGTAAATGGGTAGCTGAAAAATTAGTTATGATTGCCCATTCTAGAGGGCTACCCGTTTATATTTATAGACCGGGATTCATCTCAGGAGACAGCCAAACGGGTATTTGCAATACTGCCGATCTGCTCCGCAGAATACTTATAGGTTGCATTCAAATGGGAAAAACACCTGATTTAGACATGATGGTAGACATGACTCCTGTGGATTATGTTAGCCAAGCGATCGTTCATTTATCCAAGCAAAAAGAATTGGTCGGGAAAGCTTTCCATTTAGTTAACCCTCACCCCATTGTTTGGAATCAGCTTTGCGATTCAATTCGCTCTCTTGGCTGCTCACTCGAACGCATTCCTTACAAACAGTGGCACTTTGAGTTATTAAAATCGGTTGAAAATTCACCAGAAAATGCTTTGCATCCACTGGTCAGCCTTTTCTCTAATGAAACCGTAATTTTACAGACAATCACAAGTCTTTACTTTGATTCTCAAAACGCGATCGATGGTTTAGTTGGTAGCTGCATTAGCTGTCCACCTATAGATGAAAGATTGTTAAATACTTACTTATCGTACTTACTGAAGTTTAGACTAACCGCGCCTTATACCAATTCTCTAAATGCCGACTACAGATAATGCCTCTAATATATATGTTCTTCCAAGAATTATAGATATTGTCTACTTATTTTGACGAACAGTAGAAACTAAAACGGTAGTAATAAATATGTAGTGATATCATGTCCGGTAGCATAACCATAATTAAGCCGCCACTTGGGGCCACCAATGGAAATTTGTCAAACCTCGAACTAAGTCTTGCTGTTGGAGTAATTGTTGGCAACGATTAAATAAAATTTCCTCTAATTCATCAAGATTTTTAAATGTTCGATTAGCAAGAGGCTCATTTGTAAGTGGCCAAAGTCTTTCTGCGCCTTTGTAGTTCTGGAGAGTGAGAGGGCATTTCTATAATATGAATGCCCTGCGGTACATCAAGTTTTTTAGCGGTATGCCATCCAGCTCGATCTAAAGTCAATACGACTTGTTTATTTTCCCCGACTTCAAAATGTTGGGCGAAATCGGCTAAAACTTGATTAAAAATTTCGGTATTCACAAAAGGTAGAATCCACGCCTTTGTTTCTCCAGATTGTGGGTGAACGAAGCCATACAACCACAACCATTTAAATCGCCAATTTACCGATGCTACGGGTACTGTCGATTCATCTACCCAAATACGTCAAATTATTGGTTTCAGCCCAACTCTATGTTCATCCATTGTCCAAACTTCTACATCGGCATTTGGGTACTCTTCTTGAACTTAATTCACCGTTTTTGCTAATTTTTTTTCCATTGTTCCTGTTCCGTAAAGTCTGCTTCCTGATGAGAGGGTCGAGGTACTCTCAAACGTAGTCTCATTGCCTTCAAATACTCCCAACCTCGTTGTCTACTAACTGAACGTCCTAATAATTCACTCATCCAATTTGCAACTTTCTGTCCGTTCCAAAGCCCACCCACAGTTGGAGGTGATTGTAGCGCTTGCCATAGTTGTGCTTGTTGTACATCATTCAAAAGTGTATGGGCATCTGGATGTTCATGCCTTTTATCTCCAAGTGATTTTGGACCAATGCGGTTAAGCTGATACGCAGCTATACCGTATAATATAAATATAAATTAAGCGATAATTAGTTGTAATATATGCCAGCTCAAAACCATCTATATCAAAATCAAAAACAGAGACTTATTAAACTACTAAAAGAGTCTGATGAAAATTACATGAGGGGAAAAATTCTAATTTTATGGCTAATAAATGACGGAAAAACTTATCGAAAAATTAGTGAATTTATGGAAATTTCTTACACAAAAGTGGCTTATTGGTCAGTTCATGGCGACCGGATAATTTGGATAGTTTTTTAGATAAAAGAAGCCCAGAAAATTTTCGCAAATTCACTCCAAAGTCTGAACAAATATTGATAGATACAATCGATAAAGCTCCCGAAGAATATGGATATGAATTTGGGAGATGGACGGCAGCCAGATTAGCAACATATTTAGAAAAAGTCACAGGAATTAAATTGAGTGGTTCCCAAATATCCCGGATACTACAAAAAAAAATACGTTTACATTTGGGCGAAATATAGCTTAGAATCCAAACAAAATCCCCTTGAAATGGAAGTATTTAAACAGAAACTATCGGAGTATTTGAGAATAACTAAAGAAATGCCAGAGCTTTTACAGGTATGGTAAAGGGCGTGAGAGTGGATTCAGTTTACGAGTGATAAGAAGAAAAATTTGGGGTAAAAAAGGTAGTCGAAAAAAAATTACAGATCAAAGGGAAAGAGGCAGAGTAAATATCATGGGTCGGTTGAGATATCATGACAAAAAAAGGTTAAATTTTGTGATAAAAAGAGGAGACTCGAAGACAATTTATGAGCAAATTAATGATTTAAATGATTCGATAGTTCAAGAATGGAGAGAACTGGGCAATCAAACTGAAAACTTTGCCGAATCTGGAATGAAGATTGTAATCATTTTAGACAATGCTATTTTTCATAAAAAAAAAGATATTTTGAGCCAAATATCAGCCGAAATGCCTCAGATTATTTTAGAATTTTTGCCACCTTACAGCCCTGATTATAATTTGATTGAATTGGTTTGGCATTCAGCGAAAGAATATAGCACATCGACTGTTTAAGTCAGTAGAAGAATTGTCTGATTTGCTACATAAATTATTAAATAAAGGAGAAATGGTTATTAAATGGGATCGAAAAATCAAAAATAAAGGCAATGCTATTTTATCCGGTTTAGCTGCGTAGCAGCTTATTGACGGAATCGGTGGCGGGCCGCGATCGCCCTCGACGGTACTCAAGACTCCCAAGCTAAAGAATTGCTCTCGGAACTGCAGCGGGATGAGCATTACAGGGTGGTTGCTGCGGCTTTGGAAGGCACTGTGGCAGAAAACTGAGAAAACTCGCGAGGGCGATCGACTCACGGGCGAGATCGAGGAGCTCGACCAGACATACATAATTTGTTACCCGTGAGCCGAGGATCGGCAACTGTCTCGCAGCTTCCCCCAGAAATCCTCCCAAGCAGTCTGGCTGGACGCAAGCGGGATCGAACACCCGCTTTGGGCCTCAAGCATCTCTCGGAGAAACCGCGTTTTTGCGTAAATCCTCCCCTGGTAGGATGATCCACGCCCTGTGTCCCCTATAGCAGAATGTTACAGATTATTACTTTGTTTCTAATAAATGAGACTGAGAGGCCCGTTGTCTTTTATGTTCTAAATCGACTTGTTAAATAACAAGATTTTTACCTTTTATTCAGAAGGAGAGCTCAATGCTAGACGCATTTTCCAGAGCCGTAATCACGGCAGATGCCAAAACCGGTACTATTGGTGGCGCTGAACTTACTTCACTAAGAAGCTTTATTGCTGAAGGCAACAAGCGCTTGGATGCAGTAAACGCGATCGCTAGCAACGCTAGCTGCATAGTTTCTGATGCCATCGCCGGCATGGTCTGCGAAAACCAAGGTTTGATTCAAGCCGGTGGCAATTGCTACCCGAACCGCCGCATGGCTGCTTGCTTGCGCGACGGCGAAATCATCCTGCGTTACATCAGCTACGCTTTGTTGGCTGGTGATGCTTCCGTTTTGGACGATCGTTGCTTGAATGGTTTGAAAGAAACCTACATCGCTCTGGGCGTGCCTTCTGGCTCCGCAGTTCGTGCAGTTCAAATCATGAAAGCTAGCTCTGTTGCTCACATCAATAGCACCAACACAGAAGCTCAAGCTGGTAATCGCTTCCGCAAAATGGAAACCATCGATGGCGACTGCTCCTCTTTGGCATCTGAAGCTGCTAGCTACTTCGATCGCGTTGCTTCTGCTCTGAGCTAATTCAAGCAGACCAATAGTTACTGGCTCTGCGGCCAGTTGAATTGAAACAAACTGTCAAAAATCTATTTCTGGAGATCTCAGAACATGAAATCAGTAATCACCACAGTAGTTACGGCTGCTGATGCGGCGGGGCGTTTCCCCTCCTCTTCTGACTTGGAATCGGTTCAAGGAAGCATTCAACGCGCTGCTGCTCGTTTAGAAGCTGCTGAAAAGCTGGCTGCTGGAATCGACGCAGTTGCTAAAGAAGGCTACGATGCTTGCATCAAAAAATATCCTTACTTGAACAACGCTGGCGAAGCCAACGAAACTCAAGTCAAAAAAGACAAGTGTATGCGCGACATCAAGCACTACCTGCGCTTGATCAACTACTGCTTGGTAGTTGGCGGCACCGGCCCTCTTGATGAATGGGGTATTGCTGGTCAACGCGAAGTTTACCGCGCCTTGAACTTGCCTACAGCTCCTTACGTTGCTGCTTTGGTGTACACTCGCGATCGCGCTTGCGCTCCTCGCGATATGTCTCCTCAAGCCTTGGTAGAGTTCCGCGCTCTCCTCGACTACACGATCAACTCTCTTTCCTAGAAAGCTCGATCGCTTAATTCACGGCTAGGTTGGACATAAGTTCGATCGGTTGTGGGGGACTCTTGGGACGCTGCAAAAGCCTAAATCGGGTTTAGTGTCGTGCTAAGAGTCCCTTAACATTTGTTAGTTGTCAGTTGTCAGTTGTCAGTTGTCAGTTGTTAGTTGTTAGTTATTGGTTATTAGTTATTGGTTATTAGTTATTGGTTATTAGTTATTAGTTATTAGTTATTAGTTATTAGTTATTGGTTATTAGTTATTGGTTATTAGTTATTGGTTATTAGTTATTAGTGATGAAAAGGGATTAAAAGAAATAATTTGTGTATCGGTGTTTTTGGTGGTATCGTACTGTTAGTTGTTGGTAATTGGTAAGTGGATAAGCGTTTTTTTAATTTATTTAATCTGACAGAAGAACAGGCGATCGCCATTTTGGAAACGCCGGCCCAAAAACTAGATGACCCTTACGATCGCTACATTGCAGCTTCTCATTTAGTGAATTTTTCCACAGAAAAGTCGATCGCCGCCCTGATTGTAGCCGTGGAAAATACCGACGATGGTCTTGACAATCGCTCAGTTCGCCGCAAAGCAGCAGAAACCTTGGGGCGCTTGCAGGCAAAATCTGCACTCACATCTCTCCATGCTTGCTTGGGCGATGATGACTGTTACGTGGTAGAAAATGCAGTTTGGGCGATCGGCGAAATCGGCACAGAAAATCCCGATATCTTAGAAGATATTGCCAAATTGCTCGACAAACCAACTCAAAGCTATCGGGTAATCATCCACGCTTTGGCAAAATTAAATTACACAGCAGCAATCTCGCGCCTCAACAAATTTGTAGAGGATAAAGATGGGATGATTCAAGGTGCGGCCATCACCACAATCTGCCGCTTTACGGGAGATTACTCGCAAATGTCGCGCGTGGTAGAGTTGCTGCAAAGCAGCAATGTTAACGATCGCCGCAGCAGCATTCAAGATTTAATAGACGCCAAATATTACAAAGCAATTCCTGAGATTTCCCGCTGTCCCGTGTCTTTGGTGTTTCGCCTGCGGGCCGTGCGGATGCTAGCGAGTGCGGGGATTCCTGCTGGAGAGATTGCTTTTGCCGAAATTGAACCGATTCTCGATCGCATAATTGGCGATCGGCCCGACGACCTCGATTTAGTACACGAATACGACCAACTACCAAGCCTCGAATTTGCCATTAATGAACTCTACGAAACCGATTTCGGACGCTGTTATCTGGCAACCAAAACCATCCTAGAATCCTACAAAGATGAAGCACCGGAGGCCTTACTGGCAACTTATGCAAAATCAGCATACAACGATTACGGCGCGCACTATCATGTCATGAAACTGCTGGGTTGGCTCAACTACGCCCCTGCCTTCGATTTACTCATAGAAGCGCTGCACAATCGAGAACCGCAGTTTCAAAAATCCCGCGCCGCCGCAGCCTTCGCCCTCGGCGAAATCGGCGACAAACGCGCTATTGCTGAAATAAAAGTTGGTCTGGAAACTAGAATTTGGGATTTGAAATATGCTAGTTTGATGGCATTGCAAAAATTAGGAGACAAAAGCGGCCGCGAGATTTTGGCTGCCGATGAGGATTTGCTGCTGCGGGCAAAAGCGGCGAGTTTAATCTCTAGAGTATAATAATTTAAGGTTGTTGACTGTTAACTGTTGACTGTTAACTGTTAACTGTTAACTGTTGACTGTTGACTGTTAACTGTTAACTGCCAACTAACAACTGCCAACTGCCAACTAACAACTGCCAACTGCCAACTGACTACTGACTAAAATGCCGAAAGAAGAACTTTTCCAACAGCTAAAGCATCCAAATCCGCACCTGCGGAAACGCGCAATCAGCGAAATAGCTGAAACTCGCGATGAAACGACTATTGGGCAGTTGATGGGAATTTTGGACGAGGAAGATGTTGTTTATCGCCGATCGGCAGTGCAAGTTTTGGGGATAATCGGTAACGATGCTGTGCCGTTGCTGGTAGATTCTCTGCTCAATAGCAAGAATGCCACGATTCAGGCGAGTTGTGCAAAAGCATTAACGGCGATCGCTGTCAACTATCCCGATATAACTTTTCCAGAATTAGGATTGCAAGGGCTGCAAAAAGCACTAAGCGATCCGAATCCGGTGGTTTATATCTCCTCGGTAATGGCGCTGGGACAAATTGGTACCGCCGCGTTGGATATCTTGATTGAGACGATCGAGAATACTGACAATATTGCCTTGGCTGTGGCGATAACTGGTTCCTTGGCGACAATCGGAGGCACAAAAGCCCAGGAGGTTTTGGAGGCGGCGGCGGCCAATCCTGATGCCGATCCTTATATTCGCGAGTCTGCTGAAAGTGCTTTGTCTCGAATGAATCAGGTGACTAAGTGGAATTCCGGCGGTTAGTTGGATTGAATGGGCGATCGACCATTTAGATCAAATCCAGTTAGATCGAAATAATACCGCAGTGCTGTCTGCAGCGGACAGAACTGCACCCTCAGAAAATTATGATTCCGATGCAAACGGAAAGAATATCACAGCCCGTCCGATCGATTACCGTAACAAAACGGTTAATTCGATCGCGCGTGCGGACTTGCATACGCTTGCTTAGTTGCGCCCCAAGTCCCCACTAAGAAATGTAAAATGGTAGAAGATGTTAGCGTGAACTAACATTTTCAATTTTTCAAAAGGTAAAAAAATGGCTAATATAAATTTGCGCCGTCCCGAAAATATCAGCGGTAACTTTTATGTAGATAGTAGCTGCATAAACTGCGATACTTGTCGCTGGATGGCACCGGAAGTATTTACTCAAGCGGGAGAAAAGTCGGCGGTTTACCAGCAGCCGACAAACGAAACGGCAGAAATGCGAAGTCTCGCGGCTCTTTTGTCTTGTCCCACAAGTTCGATCGGCACTGTTGACAAACCGAAAAACATTAAAGAAGTTCAGCAAAATTTGCCTGCACTCGTAACAGAAAATATTTACCACTGCGGCTACCATTCCGAGAAATCCTACGGGGCTGCTAGTTATTTAATTGTTCGTCCAGAGGGCAATATTTTAGTCGATTCTCCCCGTTTTGCGCCGCCGCTAGTCAAAAATATCGAAGCAATGGGCGGCATTCGCTATATGTACTTGACTCACCGCGACGATGTAGCAGACCATCAAAAATACCACGATCATTTTGGGTGCGATCGCATTCTTCATACTGATGAAATTAACGCGGATACTCGCAGTGTAGAAATTCAATTGTCGGGCAGCGAACCGTATCAATTAGCCGATGATTTGTTGATTCTACCTGCTCCCGGCCACACGAAAGCTCACACCGTTTTGCTTTACAATAATAAGTTTTTGTTTAGCGGCGATCATCTGGCTTGGTCGGATAATTTGCAGCAGCTAGTTGGCTTTCGCGAACTCTGCTGGTATTCTTGGCCGGAACAAATCAAGTCTATGCAGAATTTGGCTAATTACTCGTTTGAATGGGTATTACCGGGACACGGCCGCCGACATAATGCCGATATAGAAACGATGAACAATCAAATGCAAAAATGTATTGCTTGGATGGTCGATGCTTAATCTGATATACTGAAGATAAGTTTTTACCCTCACTAACTTGAATGTTGGAACTACTTGGAAGAATCACAATTAATCCCAGACAGTGTAGCGGTCGTCCCTGTATTCGTGGCATGAGAATTCGGGTATCAGATGTACTAGACTTATTTGCGGCTGGTTTGAGTGCGGAACAAATTATCGAAGAAATGCCCGATCTGGAAATAGACGACCTCAAAGCATCTCTTTTGTACGCCTCACGTAAACTTAATCATCCAGTATTGGTTGCATGACGATCTGGGTAGATGCACATCTGTCACCAGCGATCGCAACCTCGATGACTAAGTAGTAAGACACAATTAATTACACAAAATTCTGGGCTACAAGCCTTATCTAGTAAAGAATCAGCAAAAAATTAGTGTGTAATTAATTCTGTCCAATTACTTAATACACTAGGAGTAGCAGCGGTAGCCTGGTGCGACATTGGACTGAGAGATGCTGAAGATCCTGAGATTTTCGAGGCAGCCAAAGCGCAGGGAGTTATTTTGATGACTAAAGACAGTGATTTTGTTGATTTAGTCGATCGTCTTGATTCCCCCCCACAAATTATTTGGTTGACGTGTGGCAATACATCAAACGATCGGTTGCGAGAGATTCTCAGTGCAACGTTGTTAGATGCGCTGGAACTTTTGAGAACAGGTGAAAGGTTGGTGGAGATTAGCGGGGATTAGTCGCCACAGTAAAAATTCCAATGCTAGGGGATTTGACAACTGATATCAAATCCGGTAGCATCGGAATGATTCAGATATATATTTTCTCCCTCTGTGTACTCTGTGTACTCTGTGGTTAAATCATTCCGATGCAAGCGAAAACAATATGACTAAGCTTTTTCCTTGGGAATGGCAACCAAAGTGATAGAATTAGCGGGATAAGTTGCCTTGAATCCAGCACCGCTGACAGCCAAATCATCCTGACGGACGATCGCCTGCAAATTTGCCTCGCTGTAAGTGTAAACTTGAGCTTTACCCGCCGATTTAAATCCTTTCAAACTCAAGTTGCTAGTCAATTTTTTACTGGTTTTGTTAATGATTACCAGCGTCAAAGCACCGTCGTTAGTGCGTTGCGATCCGTAGATTGACAAAAGTTCTTGGTCTGTGCTGTGCGATCGCACCCAAGTATCGCCGTACTTGCTGCCCTTCCCGTCATAATTCAGGTACGTGCGGAAGGCATAGGAACCCGGTTCAGAAGACTTCGGAGGCCCCCACAGCGTCGCTAAATCGAGTTGTTCTCGCCCAAAAATCCCCAGGATGTCGGCTTGAGTTAACGCGCCGTTCATCGACTCCAAACCGCCCCAATTGTATTCAGTAATTGCAAGTTTTGTACCTGGATAATCCTGCTTTATCCAGTCTCGAAACCGGGGAATAATTGTTAGCGGCGGATTCGATTTACCAATCCAACTTTCATCAGTATAAGTGCTGTCCCACAGAGAACGAGTCGATCGCAACCGCGCTGCTTGCGTCTTAGCATCGCCGGCGGGACAATTCGCCAAACAGAGGTCATCGACGACAGGATAGTAGTGTTCGTCAAAATAGTCGAGGATGCGAACACCTTTTTGCTGTTCGTAGGCGCGCATTTGCTGCAAGTACCACCGCCCAAACCAGACACCGCCGTGTTTTTCGCGATCGCCCTTTACTCCCGAATCCACATAAACAGGCCAGCCGAAATCTGACGGGCCGAGTACCTTAGCGGTGGGATCTGTGGCTTTTACCATTGACGCATATTGGTAAGTGCGATCGCGCAATTCATCATAACTTGTCGCTTCTGGATGAACATCGCGGTGAGTGTTTCCCCAGCCGCTTGGTTCGTTGTCCATTTGATAAATTTGCACGCCGCCCGATTCAGCAGTACCGTGGGTTTTAACTAAGTGTTGAACCCAAGCTTTCTGGAAAGCGGCATCGCTAACAATACTAACATCAAGGCGATTATTATCAGTTATCAAACTGCCATCTGGACGCTTTCCGTTACCGCACTTGTCGCCTTCTGGAAAAATGTAAGGATTGGTTTTTTCTTGGGCGCCGTATTTGGCTACTCGAAAGCCGCAATTCCAGATGCTCAATTTATTTACATAGCCAATCATCGGGATAGTAACGATGCTTTTGCTGCCGTTTTTGCGGTTGGTGTTGACAATTTTGTCGATCGAATCGCCGGGAATCGGGTTTTTGTTGTCGCCGCCGCCCACGAAGAAGAAGTCATCGCCGCTGTTGGAAGAATCGACTAACCAGTTGTAGCGGCTGGTGTGATTTGCGCCCCAGCGTTCGACTGGAATTCGCAACTCTTGGGCGATGGCGGGATCTAGGGCATAATCGTTCATACCGTAGATGTCGGGGCTGATGGAATGTCGATCGGCTGTAACGTCTACAGATAATGTGGGATTGGCTGTTTGGGCGATCGTCGTTTTGAGGTAAACTGCGGTGGCGATCGTTGCCAAAGTCGTGATTAAACCCAATAAAAATAGAACCAGCCAACGAGGTTTATTTTCGGGAGACAGCAACCAAAATCGTGCATTCATTAATTTATGATATAGTGTTTAATAAAGCTTGTTTAAAATCTAGTGCACTTTTGTAATAAATTTCAGGATTGTCGATTAAAGCGCGATCGATTGCGGTAGCTAGCGGTTTAGGGATCGAAGAAGTGCGATCGCGAATAGGAACCGCATCATTATCCAACACAGCACGAAACGGGTCAACTCCCACAAAATTGCGCGGCGAATATCCCGTAATCATCACATACAAACAAGCCGCCGCCGCCCAAACATCAACCTCCGGTTTCGCATACTTATAATCAAGCACTTGCTGTCGCGGCATAAAACACGGCGTACCCACTTGAGAACCAGTCATCGTTTGACCGCTTAAACCCGCTTGATCGAAAGCCTTTGCTAACCCATAATCCCCAATCTTAGCAACTTGTTTCCCTCCCAGATTCGCCAGAAAAATATTCCCCGGCTTCAAATCCCGGTGAATCAAACCCCGTCCCTTTGCAAAACTACCATCAGCCAATCTGACATTCGGAATCTCCGCATTATGCGTATAAGTCAAACCATCTAAAACTTGCAAAATAATAGCCACAGCTTCACCGATAGGCAAAGTGCTGACACCGCGTTTTGCCATCAAATCAACAACACTGCCACCCTCGCAGTATTCCATCGTAAAAAAGAAGGTTTCATCGGCATAACCAGACTCTTTTAATCCTACTACATGGGGATGTTTTAAAGATTTCGTATTTTCAATTTCCCGCATAAACCAATCAACCGCCCGCTGATTCGCAGCTACTTTTGGTAGCATCACTTTCAGCGCAACTTCTTCATTAGTTTGTTTTTGTCGCGCCAAATAAACCAAACTAAAACCACCCCTACCCAACTCCTTCAGCAAAACGTAATCGCCGAGAACTCCGAGATTGCTCACATTAGCCACAGCTTTGAACAAAAAAGCTTGCAACATTTCCCACAGATTCGCTTGATTTGAGGGAACGACCGGGGGTGATTGGTGTTGGATATTTTTCGCAATTTCCGGGTCAACAGCAACAGCAACTAGAAAAGAAGTATCGCTGAGTGTAAATTCATCTCCCCCCTGCAAGTCGTACTCTGGAAATAGAATTTGAGCAGCGTCTTCAGGAGTTTGATGAGCTTCTCGCTGACCAATTTTCTTGCTATTAACAAAAGTACCATTTTTGCTACCAAAATCGCGCACTCGGATATCGGGAGGATTGATATCTAGCAAACAGTGATAGCGAGAAATTGTGCGGTGTTTTTCGTCATCGGGAATATTGGGGTAGCAATCTTGGGCGCGGCCAATAATGCAAGTTGTGCGGGTATCAAAGGTAAATACTTGGCCTTTAAGATTACCTGCGACGATAGTGAGAGTAACTTTTGAAGTCATATAAATTATAGATTTTGTATTATTCAATTTTGAATTTTGGACGCTCGAAACTCTTGCTCCCACCCCGAACATCGGGGCCAACTCTTGCTCCCCCCCTTACCAAGGGGGGGGCTGGGGGGGGGTAAAAGAGTAGATGTTCTCAACGATTAAATATCATCTACATTTCCAACTCTTACTCCCACCCTTAACAAACAGCTAACTCTTGCTCCCCCCCTTACCAAGGGGGGGCTGGGGGGGTAAAAGAATTGATGCGATAAACGATTAAATCTCATCTACATTTCTAACTCTTGCTCCCCCCCCTTAACAAAGAGCCAACTTCTTGCTCCCCCCCCTTAACAAAGAGCCAACTTCTTGCTCCCCCCCTTACCAAAGAATGGCTAAACTCTTACTCCCCCCCTTAGCAAGGGGGGGCTGGGGGGGGGTAAAACACCCAATATTCTCAACGATTTAATCCCTTCAACAATAACCTCTAGAACCCCATCTAAATTATAATAAACATCATCATTAGTAAACCTCAAAAAATTAATTCTTGCCGACTCAATAAACTCTTGCCTTTCTGCATCATATTCTACAGCGCCATCCACAAAATGGCTGTCACCATCAACTTCTAGTGCTAACTTGATTTCCGGTGAAAAAAAATCTAGTACAAATGCTGCTACACTATATTGTCTGCGAAATTTACAATTTTCAAGCTGTCTGTTTCTGATATGTTTCCATAGCTGCTTTTCCGCTGCCGTCATTTCCCTGCGAAGCTTCTGCCGCTTGAATTTTTCTGAGCTTTTGTTGTAGAGTTTTGTCATTGTTATATAGGATTTAACCCCCCCCAGCCCCCCCTTGGTAAGGGGGGGAGTAAGAGTTGTTTGAGTTTTATTGTTGGTTGCTGGTATTTTAACCCCCCCCCCAGCCCCCCCCTTGGCAAGGGGGGGAGTAAGAGTTATTTGAGTTTTATTGTTGGTTGCTTAGTCTTTGTTGTTGATCCAAACTACAAATTTTGTTTCTAAGTTATGGAGTTTGGAGGCTGTTGGTGGGGAGGTAGAAACCGGGTTTCTTCCTGAATCTGGGTGATGATACATAAATTATCGCAGAAACCCTGTTTCTGAGATTGATTTTACTTTGATTATTTGCTCGTTATGTCCCGACAACCCCGTCGGAAACGTAGACAGGGCATGGCTTGGTGGTTTTGGGCTTTATTATAAATCTTTATGAAATCCTGAAACGCTTAGATGTTACAGCCTACAAGTCTCGACGCGAGAGAAGAGAGTACGGACTGTCCTCTCAAAAGCACCCTCACCAAACTCACCCAAAGTGGATATGGGGATGTGAGTGCACACGACGGGGAGGTGAGCTTCTGGTGCTTTCTCTGAAAAAGTGAAGTCTTTGCCGGACAGCAATTCGTTATTTTTTCTCCAGCCTACCCGATCGCAAAACTTGAACCAAACTTCACGATCATATTCCCTCGTTCCACCCAAACTTTGATAGATGCGCTTCTGTACGCTAAAGCCGAAGCGCCCGTTGCTGTATTTTACCCAAAGTTGGTCAATGGTTCGCAAGTCCTCGCAGGGAAATTTATCAATACTTTCTTCATCCAGCCATCCTTTTTTCTCCCTACCCGCCACCTTCAACATCACTCTCTGCGTTTCCTCATCGGCTTCTTTCCAGTTTTTAGCCGCCAATAAATTCCGCAAGTTTATATAATCCATCCCCACGGCTGAAATCACCCGCGTAGTCTCAGCAGCCACTGGTTTCGGTATCAGCAAATCCAACCATTCCTGCACCGACTGCGGGCGATTTTGCGGTTCCAACTCCATCCCTTTCATAATTGCGGCATTCACCCTGTCGCTAATCTCAGAATTGAATTGCTTTGGCGGAGTTAAAGGAATATTTTGCTTCCTGAATTGCGAGGGAAACGGCAACTCACCAGTCAACATCACATAAAGCGTTGCTGCTAGGGAATAAACATCTGTATAAGCACCAAGTTCTGCCCGTTTTTCTAACAATTCAATGGGCGCGTAACACTCAGTCCCGGAATTGCTATTTGTCCGCAATTTCCCCGGCGCTGTCACCTGTCGCGCCAAGCCAAAATCAATCAAAACTGCACCCCCCTGGCCCCCCTTATTAAGGGGGGAAGAAGAGATTTCGCCCCCCTTATTAAGTGGGGAAGAAGAGATTTCGCCCCCCTTGTTAAGTGGGGAAGAAGAGATTTCGCCCCCCTTGTTAAGTGGGGAAGAAGAGATTTCGCCCTCCTTACCAAGGAGCTGACTTCCTCTTACTCCCCCCCTTACCAAGGGGGGGCTGGGGGGGGTTCTTAACATAACATTTTGCGGTTTAACATCCAGGTGAGTAAATCCTTGCTGGTGCACAAAACTCAGGGCGCTTCCCACTTGTTGAATAATTGGCAAAGCTTTTGTTTCGGACAAAATGCCGTTATCTTCGAGATGGCTAGCTAAGTCAATTCCGTCGATTAATTCCATCACCATGCACCACAATTCGATATTTCCTGCCATTTCGGGAAATACTTCGTAAACTTGGACGACGTGTGGATGGCTGCACTTGGCTAAAGATAATGCTTCGTTGACAAATTTGGTTTGGTATTCGCGAAAGTTTGGTTTACCTTGAACGTTGGCATTTAGGGTTTTGATGGCGACTACTTTGCCTTCTTTGCGGTTTTGAGCGCGGTAGGTGACACCGAATCCGCCGCCGCCGAGGATGGCTTCGATGATGTATTTGCCGTTGTGGATTTGTTGTCCCGGCTGCCAGTGCCTCATAGCGGGTTTGTGGGGAGGGATAGGATGGTTTTGATTATAGCTGAGATGGGGGAATTTTTGTTGAGGCTTTGGATGATATCGTTTACGGTTGTTTCGGAATGATTTAACCGCAGAGGCCACAGAGGGCACAGAGGAAGAGAGGAGAGAGGTTCAGAAACCGGGTTTTTTCCGAGATTTAGGTGACAGTTTTAATTTTGGGAAAAAACCCGGTTTCAATCTTAAGTGTAAGCCTCCATTGGCAAACAAGAACACACAAAATTACGATCGCCAAAAGCATTATCTATCCGGCCCACCGCAGGCCAAAACTTATATTCGCGAGTCCCAGCAGTCGGATAAGCAGCTTGCGCGCGAGTATAAGGACGATTCCACTCATCAACCATCAGAGATTCTGCAGTATGCGGCGCATTTTTCAACAGATTATTTTGCGAATCCACATTGCCTTTTTCAATCTCCGCAATTTCGCCTCGAATCGCAATCATCGCATGGCAGAAAGAATCTAATTCCTGCTTCGATTCGCTTTCCGTCGGTTCCACCATTACCGTACCTGCGACAGGCCAAGAAACAGTCGGCGCGTGATAGCCGTAATCCATCAAGCGTTTGGCGATATCATCAACTTCAATAGCAGCAGATTTTTTGAGAAGCCGCAAATCCAGAATACACTCGTGTGCCACTAAACCCGATTTCCCTTTATACAAAACCGGATAATAAGATTCTAACCGTTTTGCCATGTAATTAGCATTAAGAATTGCAACTTTTGTCGCCTCAGTTAAACCGACTCCTCCCATCATCCGAATGTACATCCAAGAAATAGTCAAAATGCTAGCACTGCCCCAAGGCGCAGCCGAAACAGCACCTATAGAATTGCTATCTTTCTCTGGGTTGGGTTCTCCCGAAACATCAGGTAAGAAAGAAACTAGATGAGGCATAACTCCAATCGGCCCCATGCCAGGCCCGCCGCCGCCGTGAGGAATGCAGAAAGTTTTGTGCAAATTCAAGTGACAAACATCAGCACCAAAATCACCGGGGCGGCACAAACCAACTTGAGCATTCATATTTGCGCCGTCCATATACACTTGTCCGCCGCAGTTGTGAACAATCTCGCAAATCTCTTTAATTTCTGACTCAAACACGCCGTGGGTAGATGGATAAGTCACCATCAAAGCAGCAAGTTCGTTTTTGTGTTTCTCGGCTTTTTTCTGCAAGTCGGCGACATCAATATTCCCCTGGCTATCGCACTCGACAGCAACTACTTTCATCCCCGCCATGACTGCACTAGCCGGATTTGTACCGTGGGCTGACTGGGGAATTAAACAGATATTGCGGTGAGATTCTCCTCGGTGTTCGTGGTATTGGCGAAGGACTAACAATCCCGCGTATTCTCCCTGGGAACCGGCGTTGGGCTGCAAAGAAATTCCCGCAAAACCGGTGATTTCTGCCAGCCACTGTTCGAGTTGCACGAACATCATTTGATAGCCGCGAGTTTGATTGCGGGGTGCAAAGGGATGTATCTTGCCAAATTCGGCCCAAGTTACCGGCAGCATCTCGGCTGTTGCGTTCAATTTCATCGTGCAGGAACCCAAGGGAATCATCGATGTGTTTAGCGATAAATCCTTGGTTTCTAAACGGTGCAAGTACCGCAAAAGTTCGGTTTCGGAATGGTAGCTGTTGAAAACTGGATGGGTGAGATAGCTGGTTGTACGATCGCAAAAATCTGGTAAAGTCAAATAGGAATTTAATGCGTCTGCATCCAGCGGAATATTGAGAGCGTTCTGCCCCTCGACCCTGATATAATCCTTATGCTGTCCGAAAATTTCCCATAAATCTTGCACGTCTTCAACAGTAACAGTTTCATCTAAAGTTATTCCGACTGTCGCCTCATCAAAAACTCGAAGATTAATGTTGCGAAGTTGGGCAGTTGCTAGAAGTTCTGACAGCGGTTTGTCTCCCAATTCTACTCGCAGAGTATCGAAGAAAGGTTGAGAACCAATTTTGTATCCGAAACTTCTTAAACCGGATGCCAAAAGTGCAGTTAAACTCCATACTTTTTCTGCAATGTCTCTGAGTCCAGACGGGCCGTGATAAACAGCATACATACTCGCCATCACTGCCAGCAAAACTTGAGCAGTACAAATATTGCTAGTTGCTTTTTCGCGGCGGATGTGCTGTTCGCGAGTTTGCAAAGCCAAGCGTAACGCAGACTTGCCGTTTGCATCTTTGGAAACGCCGACAATTCGCCCCGGAACTTGCCGTTTAAACTCTTCTTTTGTGGCGAAATAGGCTGCGTGGGGCCCTCCGAATCCCATCGGTACTCCGAAGCGCTGGGTGCTTCCTACGGCGATGTCCGCGCCGAATTCGCCCGGGGGTGTGAGCAAGCAAAGGCTCAAAATGTCGGCGGCTACTGTGACTAATGCGCCGGCTTGGTGTGCCGATCGAATAAAATCCCTATAGTCGTAAATTGTGCCGTCTGTTGCTGGGTATTGCAGGAGCGCGCCGAAGATTGTACGATCGAACTCAAAGCTTTGATGGTCGCCCACAATAACTTCAATTCCCAGCGGTTTAGCGCGAGTTTGCACCACTTCAATAGTTTGAGGGTGGCAATCTTGAGCCACAAAAAATGCTTTCGCCCCCTTTTTGCTAGCGCCGTAACTCACCGCCATCGCTTCCGCCGCCGCAGTCCCCTCATCCAGCAAGGAAGCGTTGGCAATTTCCAAACCCGTGAGCTCGATTATCATCGTTTGGAAGTTCAGCAAAGCTTCCAATCGTCCTTGGGCAATTTCGGCTTGGTAGGGAGTGTAAGCTGTATACCAGCCGGGATTTTCCAGGATATTCCGCTGGATGACCGGCGGTGTGATGCAGTCGTGATATCCTGTGCCGATGTACGATCGAAATATCTGATTTTTTGCAGCAATTTCTTTCAATTCTGCCAAAGCAGCGTACTCGCTTTGCGCTGCGGGAAGTTGCAGGGGTTGATTCATGCGAATCGCCGCTGGAACAGTTTTGTCAATCAACTCATCGAGGCTGGAAATACCCAAAACATCCAGCATTTGCTGGATTTCGCTGGGTGTCGGGCCAATGTGCCGCCCCGCAAAACCACCGATGGGGGAAAGGTTTTGCTGCTGACTGGGTTCAAGTTGAGGGCTGTAGAGTACCAAGGCGGATTCTCCTGAGTTAACTTTTGCTTCTTTGTTTGTAACATTTAGTCACAAAAGAAGGAAGAAGGAAGAGGGAAGAAGGAAGAAGGAAGAGGGAAGAAGGAAGAAGGAAGAGGGAAGAGGGAAGAGAAACGATTTCCCCCTCTCCCCCTCTCCCACTCTCCCACTCTCCCCCTCTCCCCCCTCTCCCACTCTCCCCTCTCCCCCTCTCCCACTCTCCCCCTCTCCCACTCTCCCACTCTCCCCCTCTCCCCTATTCCCCTTCCACCATTTGGCGATACTTCTCGACAGACAAAGCATCACTGTCGTCGCTGAGATTGTCAACGCGCACTTTCAGCAGCCACCCAGCCCCATAGGGGTCTTCCGCCAAGTTTTCGGGAGACTCTATAATGTCATCGTTGCGTTCTACGACAGTACCCGTAACAGGCGCTTTCAAATCTTCAACTGCTTTCACTGACTCGACTGTACCGAAAGCTTCGCCTTTTTCCAGGCGAGAATCGACTTCGGGCAAATCTAGAAACACGATATCGCCGAGTTGGTCAACTGCAAAGGCACTGATGCCTATCGTGGCAATTTCGCCTTCGAGTCGGATGTATTCGTGGGTGTCTAAGTATTTCAGGTCATCAGGGTATGTTAGTGCCATGTCTTTTCTCGCAATAAACAAAGTATTCAGTAAATCTTAGTGAACTATGGGCATTTATTGATGAATAAGTGGAACAAAAAAAATATTAAACGCTGGCTTTTTGGAGAATTTTCTGTCAAAAGACTGATGCAATCTATAATTTTTATTTACGCATTTTTATGTTTTTATGGTTTCTTTTTTTCAGAACGGCTAATTTTTCAACCTCCGCCATCTAGCCAGAGTGATAGCAGGGAATTTATCAAAGTTAGCTCAGCTAATGGCATGAAAATTTCTGCTGTTCATTTTCCTAACCCGCAAGCTAAATATACTATACTTTACAGTCACGGGAATGCGGAAGACTTGGGCGACATTTTGTGGCTACTCGGAGAAATTCGAGATAGCGGGTTTGCGGTGTTTGCCTATGATTATCAAGGTTACGGCACGAGTCAGGGAAATCCTTCTGAGGATAATACTTATCGTGATATTGATGCTGTTTATAATTATTTAACCCAACAGTTGGGAGTATCTGCAAAGCACATTATTCTTTATGGGCGTTCTGTGGGCGGTGGGCCGGCAATTGATTTGGCATCGCGGCAAAAAGTGGGCGGTTTGGTGGTTGAAAGTTCCTTTGTTTCGGCTTTTCGGGTGTTGACGCGAATTCCGATTTTACCCTTTGACAAGTTTGTGAATATTGATAAAATTGGCAAAGTTCGATCGCCTGTTTTGGTGATTCATGGTAAGGCTGATGAGGTGGTACATTTTTGGCATGGAAAGCAGCTTTTTGCGGCCGCTAAGCAGCCTAAATTCAATTTTTGGGTCGATCGCGCCGGACACAATGATTTGATGGAGGTGGCGGGCGATCGCTATGCTGCAACTTTGCGACAATTTGCTAAGCTAGTAGATGAGTCTTCTTGACTAAGATGAGCAAGGGGCTAGAAGCCCGTTCCACAACAATACATAAAATTCACTTTTTTTCGGTAGTTGCTCTTAGTTTGCCCCTGAATTAAGACTTACCTACTTAATTTAATTTGGGCGGTTTGGAGAGCGATAAAATGGTTTTTTAACCACCGTCGCCGGGTAATTTTTCCCGCGAATCTCGACTTCTAACCGCTGGCCGATTTTCGCTAATTTTACCGGAAGCATCGCGAGGGCGACGGCCCGATTCAAGGTAGGCGACAATGTACCGCTAGTAACTTCTCCTACTGTTTCGCTTTCAAATATTATCGGATAGCCGTGGCGCGCAATGTGTCGCCCTTCCATTTCTAACCCTACCAACCGCTTCGATACTCCATTGGCTTTCTGCTGTTCCAAAACCTCGCGCCCAATAAAATCGCCTTTGCTGTCGAGGTGAACTACCCAACCCAATCCAGCTTCAAAAGGTGTGGTACTGTCGTCGATATCTTGGCCGTAAAGTGCCATTGCTGCTTCTAAACGCAAGGTATCTCTGGCCCCCAATCCGCAGGGAACAACGCCAGCATTGAGGAATTTTTGCCAGAGTTTTTTGCCTGTTTCTATATCCACCATGATTTCAAATCCATCTTCGCCGGTGTAACCAGTTCGGGCGATAAAACTCGGCTGTCCTAACAGGTTTGTTTCTAAGTGTCCGAAGGGTTTAATTTGTGCTAGGTTGTCTTCCACAAAAGGCTGGAGATGGTTTACAGCTTCCGGCCCTTGAATTGCGATTAAAACTTGGTCTTGGGAGATGTCGGTAAAACTAATTTCGCTAGATGCTAAGTGGGCTTCTATCCAGGCTTTGTCTGTGATGCGAGTGGCGGCGTTGACAATGATTGCTGCACGTTCTTCGTTGGTGTTCGCGTCGGGTTCTTGGCAGTAAAAAATAATGTCGTCTATGATGCAGCCTTGGTTATTTAATAAGACTGTATATTGAGCTTGACCTGGTTGCAAGCGGCTTAAGTCTGAGGGTACTAGGGGTTGAAATTTTTCTATTAGTTGTTTCCCTTTCAAGCAGAATTTTCCCATGTGGGAAATGTCGAACATTCCTGCTTGTTGGCGTACTGCTTGGTGTTCGCTGCTGATGCCTGCGTACTGCACTGCCATCTCCCACCCGGAAAATGGTACCATCCGACCTTTGAGCTGTAATGATAGGTCGTACAGAGGCGATCGCGCAAGCTGGCTCGGCCTCTCTGGATTGTTGGGTTCAGTTGACTTTGCCACGGGATAATTGCTTTTTTTGCGGGTAGATTGTTTTAATTTTACGGGAAAGTGCGATCGAATTTAAGAAGACGCTGGCGCTTTCAACCGCCGTCCGATCTAATTTTGTGGCTCTAATTTTGTTTATGGAGAATAGCGGGCTCGAACCGCTGACCCCTACAATTGCATTGTTCGTTTGATAAACCCATAATCCTTGCTGTACATATATCTTAAGCATTATCAATAAGTGATATATCAATTTAATCGCTCTTTTGGGATTCGCGATCGGTTAACCATTCCAGCAGGGCCATACGGACGATCGAAGCCAGTGATTGATTTGGTTCGCTTGCCTGAGCCATTAGTCGATCGCGCAATCCTCCAATATCAAAGGTTACAGAAAATCGATCGCGTGTGTCTCTGCTTTTGCTTTTATTTCCTTTACTCATAAAACCAGCATATTCTATGAGCGCAACAAATCTTTAGCTTAAACACCTAAGTTTTGTTGACGTAACATTGTTTTAATGTTACATTACAAAAACGCCCAGAACAGCGCGCCAACGCTGAACAGGACTTTCCACCAATGCCGACAGACGGCACTAGGAGACGAAATGATTTTATAACAGCATATTCAGCATTACCCAGTTATTGTGAGGCGATCGCTGCATCCAGACGTAACGACCACAGCCCCAGGTCGGACAAAGCAGGAAGCGATCGCTCAGATGCTAAAGAATGCAAAACATTACGGGTATTACGATTGCACTGGCGTAGAGCCAGCGCCTAACCCAGGTTCAGACAGACGATAAATTGCTTTTTTTTTGGAGGTTCGTGAGCTACTTGACGGACAGCCTCGGACAAAAATAATGTAGCTCTAACCAAAAGTAGCTCACGAAATGGCTTTCTCACAAGAAAAGAAAATTCGCGATCGAATGAGTGTTGAGCTTGATGCACAAATAGAAGTTCCGACAGGAGGGGGAATCATAGACTTATTAAGCTCAACAGAAATCATCGAAATTCAGACGGTAAAAGGCTGGAAAGGTGGACTGGGACAGGTTTTAGTTTACGCGACTTATTACCCAAACCATTCCAAAAGACTTCATCTATTTGGTGAATGTCATCCTTCTTATTTAGATGCCGTAAGAAAACACTGTGAAATGTTTGATATTGCCGTAACTTGGGAATCGGCTTACGTCAGACCGTTAGTAAGTAGCTCACAAGAACAACTAGCCAAACGCCGAAAGATAGTAACAGCAAAGGTTACGGAAGAATCGGGTAAACGGAATTTTTGGACTCGATCGCAGCTAAAAAGCGAAATATCGGTGGTGTTCCATTCGCATATCCACCTGGAGGAATTACCCAATTGTTGCTTGTACCACTCATGTGACACGTTGCTGTAAATCCTAAATATTTCCAAGATGGAATATCTGGTGTGGATACTTGACGTAAATTGTTTCCGTCGTAAGTGTGAGTAATAGTCATCACATGACATTTTGGGCCCGGTGCTGATGCTCCAGGCGCTCCAGGCGCTCCAGGCAGTCCAGGCTCCGGTCAGTCCGATCGCGCCTGTCTCTCCCTTCTCACCACGTTCTCCACGTTCACCACGTTCTCCCTGAATGCCCTGAATACCCTGAATACCTTGGATACCGGGTTCACCTTTATCACCTTTATCACCTTTGGGCCCTTGGGAAGGAGTTGGGGTAGGAGTAGGAGTAGGAAGATCTGAGATTTGAAGAGTAGCGGTAGCAACATCAACTACATTGCCAGCAACAACCAATTCAGCTTTTAGTTCTCCGGGTTCAGAGACAGAAACATTGAATGGGCTGGTGCTATCTTCTTTGAGGACTGTACCATTGAGACTAAATCTGACCAAAGCTCCAGTTGGTCGGTTAGCGATCGTGGCAGTTACCAACTTAGCGGCTAAAGTTGTTGTAGTTTCAGTGAGAGTTATTTTGGGTTCGTTGAGTTTGAGTTCAAAACTTATTGAGTCAGTCGATCGAACCATCATTCCGGGGTCAATATCTTCGGCTTCGATCGAATGAATGCCGGCTGCGGGGATTGGAATATTTAATTGATATTGATATTCTACAAATCCATTAACATTGATCGAAGTAGCTGACTTATCAATTCCTACAATCGTTCCGTTGAGTTTAAAACGAACGTCAGAATTTAAGTTACTGTCGGCGATCGCTTTGACTCTCACAGTGTTAGGAACTGTGTTTGCTTGGACAATTTCTCCTGAAACTGGAGAAATAATTCTTATTGCCATTTGTTTAACTGTCCTTAATTTGTGTTATCAGAGTTAATCCTACCTAGTAAATTAACTAGATAGGATTAGTAAAATCATCAAGTTTGGATGAGAAGAGATTGAGCAATAATCACCTCACCATCGCTGGTTTGACCAGTAATGAATAGTCCAGTGTATGGATCGGAACTTGTTGCATCACCATCAACAACGTAGCAAACTTTGGGATTTGTTAGTTGTTTGAAAACGCTATAGACTTGGACTAAATATTCGGATTGTTCGATCGGTACTTCCAGAGTTTCCAATCCAGCCATCCCACTTTGCATACTGGTAGCTGCGGTTTGGACTGCAAGTAATGCGGTAGCAGCCAAGGGTTTGAAGGTTTCATCGAGTGTTTTACACTCAATGCGTCGATCGTTAGGAGCTTTGTAAGTTGTTGTTGCTGGATCAGAATCTTTTACTGCTGCTCGTCGCATACTTGCATCGCGAGAGAGAATCGCTTTGTCATCTAAGATAGTTTTTGAGCGACGGATTGAGAGAGGTGAATCAGATTCAGATTCGGGCCAGTAGTTGTAGTCTACGAGAATTTGGCGGAGTAATTTGCTTGCTAAAACTGCTGTTAATTTCATAAATTACAACTCGATCGGTATTTATTTTTTACTATATCATCTGACTTATTGTTGTTTTTTTACTAGACAACAAGTTGACTTTTGTGCCTACTTGATATAAAGATGAAACTCGCTAACAACTAAAAAAAAGATGAGAGATGAACAGCACTCGCAGAGATAGAATCAGCGAGAAACTAATAAGAATTGTGGTGTTACTGATTTACAGTATGAAAAAAATACCTTGAAAATCCCGAAGTTTTGTAGATACTGGTTTCTATGACTGGCATATTTAGCCTTTTCTACCGTAAATCAGCAACGCCACTTTTGTGTCTTATCATTCGTATAAGCAGTTAATTTAAAGAGGTAGCCTAGTATGCCATCTGGCCATCGACAATCTCTCAACTGGCTGTTGCAGCAGTTTCAGCCCTTGCCCGGTAAACCTGACATTATCTACGGCTTGCGTACCCTTTTGGCAGTGAGCGGGCCCATTGCAGTTGGCTTCATTACAGGTCATCCTGCTGCAAGTGCGATCGCGGTGATGGGAGCTATGTTTGTTGGCATGGTCGATGTGGGTGGAGCCTATCGCCAAAAAGCAACTGTAATGCTCTCCGCAACCGTTGGCGTTACTGTCGCCTTGCTAATGGCGAATCTGGTTAGTAGTACCCTGTGGCTGGCTATTCCAACAACGTTCTTGGTGATGTTCGTCGCTGGCTTAGCTGGTCTGTTTGGCACGAGCGCGGCGACGGTTAGTCTGGTGACATCAATTATGTTTATCGTCTCTCTAGCCAAATTCGCTTCGTTCCCCGATTTCTCTACTGTTCTTCTGCAATGTGCGCTGTGCCTAGCTGGAGCTTTATGGGCGATGGTGTTATCTCTCTTATTGTGGGTGTTACGCCCTTATACACCTGCGATTGAGGCAGCCAGCAGTTGTTATGCGACATTGAGCAAATTTGTGAGAATGGCAAGCGAGATACCCTTAATTCTGGAGGAGCGTCAGAAGTGGGCAGAGCAATTCTTACAAGGTCAAGACAGCGTAATACAGGATTTGACCTCAGCCCGGAGTGTTTGGGGTGCTGTGTGGACGGGCAGAGAAACTGCTGACTTGCGTGGCAATCAGTTACTCGTCTTAATTGAGGATGTCAACCAAATTACTAATTCTATTGTAGCACTGGTGGAACTGTTAGCCATCGCCTCCTCTCGTCCCTTAGTTCAGCAGTTGCACAGAGAAATTCAGCAAGTGCTAGAAACATCGGCAACGGCTCTACAAATCTTGTCAGATGCACTTGCTAAAGGAAAGAATGTTGTTCTCTTGGGAGATATAGATCGGGCGATCGAGGCACTAGAATACCACTGGCAAGTCCTACACTCTCAAACCCTGAATCAAGCTAGTGTGGATCGGACAGATGACTATGGTGACTTAGTGAGTCTTGGCAAGATTGTAGCTAGTCTCAAAGCGCTAGCGGAACAAATTCATGCCGATGCCGAAATTGCCACAGATTTACAACAGGGAGAAAGACGCAGCATCGCCCAGCTAAACATTTATCCCCCGATAGAGCCACAGCGTTCTTCAATCATTGACACGCTGCGGAACAATCTCACGTTTGATTCTGTTATTTTTCGTCATGCTTTGAGGCTGGCGCTAATAGTAACAACTGCCGAATTAGTAGCTTTGCTATTGCAAGTACCCACAGGCTATTGGGTAACACTCACTGCTGTAGTTGCCCTAAAGCCCAACTTTGGCGGTACTTCTCAGGCAACTGTGCAGCGTGTGATTGGAACCACATTAGGGGGCATCTTTGGTATTGTCCTGGTCATACTTATCCACAATCCAGTGATAATATTAGTCTGTCTTCTGATACTCTTAGTCACTGCTATGTCAGTACGATCGCTGAGCTACGGCATCTTTATCACCCTCCTTACTCCCGCAGTCATATTGCTACTGAATGTGACGAGCAAAGGTGGCTGGGAAATTGGAGTATTACGCATTGTCGATAGCTTAATTGGAGGAATTTTAGCATTACTCGGCAGCTATTTTTTATTCCCCAGTTGGGAGCGCTCGCAACTTCCAGCACAACTAGCAACAACGATTCGATCTAATCTCGCTTACTTTCAACAAGTTGCAGCTAGCTACATTAACCCAGAACAAAACTGCTCGACTGAAACTATCAGAAACCTGCATCATCAAGCAGCATTAGAGAATGCGAATGCTGCTGCTGCTGCTCAAAGGTTATTCAGCGAACCCCGTCACGTTCGAGGAGAAGTCGAACCGATCGCGATGCTGATACTCTACATTCGTGCCTTTTTCAGCTCAGTCACAACCCTAGCAGAACATCAACGTAAATTTAGCGGAGACTACCAATTTGTAGATTTCCAGCGATTTACCGATGCGATTGTGCAAGTTTTAGAGAACTTAGCCAACGCGCTGGAACAGGGACACCCACCTCTAGCTTTACCGAAGCTAGAGATTTATATCGAAGCCATTCACAACGATATTGAACAGTTACATCTCACTAGGATATCAGAGTTGGCTACAAATCCAAGTTCTGTAACGTCAACGAGACAAGCTGTTCTCGAACAAACTCCCGTTTCCACACAACTGGATCGAATTGCCTATGAAATGAAATGTCTGCATTGTGCGATCGATCGCCTGCAAGCATCAGTTGATAAGAGTTCAACTAAATAGTCAAATACTTTACCGATGCTGCCTTTCCTCCCCACGGGCCCCGCTACGATGTAAAGTTCTTTTCCTTGTTGCACCAACTCGCGGCAGTAATCTTCCAAGTCACCCCACACGCCTCGGTTTAGTTCTGGGACTTGGGGCATCATGTCATCAGGAAAGTGCTGCTGTTGTCCGCTTCGTTGCGGGTGCGATCGCCGCTGGGTGCAATGTGTCCCCGGTCGCAGCCGCTTCCGGTGTAATCGTTAGGGCGCACTTTGTACGCAGCAGCGGGGAGGGTATCGTCGGGGCGGAAGTTGTCTTGACGCTCAGCGCTCTAGTTCCCAGTGGTGCAGCAGGATGGAACCGAGTATCGCCACTCACGTACTCCAAAGCCCCGACGACCTTCTAGACCAACTAACCGACTTAGCGGCTAACGTTGATTATTTGATAGTGGAATGCGCTGACGGGGTGACAGGTTGCCTGAAAAACAGACTCTGAGGCAATCCTAGACAAATCGCCTCAAAAAAGATAGGGTAAGAAAGCTTCTTACCCAAAAACAATTAAATGATACCAGAATTATATCATGCCCATTTGTCAGAAAAGCTGACACGTTCTAATTACTTATTGACAATTTTATTGATTCAAGTAGTGCAATCGATTAAAGAAGTCACATTAGAAAGCATAGCGACAAAACTAGCGATGCCCATTAAATTTGAAAGTAGAAGAAAAAAACTTCAGAGATTTTTATCAGAGGATAAATGGGTTCTAGATGATATTTGGCTGTCACTGGTAATTGGTTGGATTAAAGGTACTGTCAAACAGAATAAGGTTGTATATTTAGCAATAGACCGAACCAAATGGCAATCCAATAATATTTTGATGGTCAGCATGATTTGGCGAAAAAGAGCTATTCCTATTTATTGGAAAATGCTTGAGAAACAAGGGAACAGCACATTAGACAATCAACAATTCGTATTAACGCCAGTATTCGCCGCTTGATCAGATTATAAATTGATAGTGTTAGGAGAACGTGAATTTTGTAGCGTTACCCTCGCCAACTGGCTGAGGGAGAAGAAAGTAGATTTCTGTTTACGACTAAAAAAGAATGTTTGTATCAAGATTGAATCGGAGTTAGGGGCTGAACTAAAAATGCTAGGATTAGAGCCAGGAAATAGCTTTTTCAATCAAGAAGTAACAATCAGAAAAACTGCACCCATTACGGGGTTTAATAAAGCCGGTAAATGGCTAGGGAAATATCGAAATTTTATTACAAAAGAGCCTTGGTATATTCTGACAAGCTTGGCAGATATACAAGCCGCAGTTGATGCTTATGCAAAAAGATTTGGAATTGAAGAAATGTTTAGAGATTTTAAAGGCGGAGGCTATAACCTAGAGAAGACTAATTTAACGGGCGACCGATTGAGTAAATTATTAATTTTGCTATCGCTATCATACTTAAAGAGTATCATTCAAGGGATAGATATTAAATCAAAGCAAGTTCAAGAATATCTAGGCAGAAAAACAGAAAGCCACAGAAAATATGCTAGACATAGCACTTTTTATATTGGACGAGGCGGGTGAATCATGGGTCGATTCGATGTTTAGTAATTGGCAGGTTGTTGTTGAATTAATGTCTTTGTCTCCACACTACCTAATTATCAACAAGGCATAAGAGCTATGAGGCTTATTCTATCAGCGTTATAGGCGACTTGTCACCCCGACAGGCGTTTTAGATGCTGAACAGCTTATTATAATAAATTATTGCTGGAATCTTTGATACCTGCCCAGATTAATTTAGTCATATAATATGCTATCCTTACGACCAAATTGCCCCAATTGTGGTTCAAATCACATAGTTAAAAATGGTAGAATTCACAATAAAAAACCCAAATACAAATGTCAAAGTTGCGGATGCCAATTTGTCAAAAATCCGACAAACAAAGTAATGAGCTTCGGAAACAAAAAATTTAATTGATCGACTTCTTTTGGAGAAGATTTCTTTGGCTGGTATAGCTAGAAGCACGGGTGTTTCTCAAAAATGGTTACAGGATTACGTAAATAATAAATATGCCTCAATCGAACGCACAGTAAAGGTTAAACCTAAAAAAAAAGTCAGATTGAATGTTGAATGTGATGAACTGTGGTCATTTGTAGATTGTAAAGAAAATAAGCAATGGGTGTGGCACCGCAATGGATAGAGACACCAGAGAAATTATTGGTGTTTATATTGGCGATCGTAGCGAAGAAGGAGCCAAACAATTATGAAATTCTCTACCTCCTGTATATCGACAATGTGCTGTTTGCTATACAGATTTTTGGGCTGCATATGCTTGTTTTTTTCCTTCGCTACGCCATCAGCCAGTTGGTAAAGAAAGTGGAAAGACTAATCACATTGAAAGATTTAATAATACTTTGCGCCAACGTGTTTCTCGGATCGTAATACCAATTTTAAAAAAGAATGCAACAGTGTTCTTGTCCCCCCCCCTTTGCAAGGGGGGGCTAGGGGGGGTCGAAGAGTGTTGCACGATTTTAGAAAAATGGTATAAGAAAAACTCTTTCATTTTCTAAAAAGTTAGAAAACCATATAGGTGCTATTTGGTATTTTATTCATCATTACAACTATGTTTTGAGCCAATGAATATCTAATCACTACATATTTATCACTACCAAATTACTCATTGACAATAGTGCTTTTAGCTTAACTTGTGAGTAATGGTGCTGGTTTCCAATAGCGGTTGCAGAAGTTTTTGGAGTCAATCGCAGAGCCGTTTGTACTGGTGAAGATTAGATCATCCGGCCGTCCGTCCTTTGCCCGCCGATTTTTGAGCAACTGTTGCAGGCGCGGAGTTAGCGGCACCGTGCGGGCTTTGTTAGTTTTGGTGGATTTGCGAGAGCCATTGCTCAAACTTTCTCCAATCCAGATACGATCGCATTCTGGTGAGCAATGCTGCCACAATAGCGCTGCTGTTTCCCCGGTGCGGAGTCCGACTCCAAATTTGAATTCTACGTAGTCAGCATAGTGACTGAGATTTGAATCAGAGCGAAATTTGTGGACGATCGCTGAAATCTCTGCGATGGCTACGCCCCGGCTTACGCCTACGTGAACGGTTCCGGTCGTTGTTTGGGCCCAACTGAAACCTTGATGTCTGTCCAAGGATTTTCAAAAACCAATTTCTTTTTGCGAGCCCATTCCCAGCAAGCGTTGATTAACACGATCCGTTCGCGTACTGTAACGGGTTCAAGTTTCTGTGCCAACCAATCTCGAAAATTCTCAGCAACAGTTTCAGTAACAGAAATACTGGTTTTGTTTTGGAAAAACACAGAAACGTGTTTCTGTAATCCAATGTATTTAGCTAATCCACCGATCGAGATGGCACGGCGTTTGTGTTCGACAAATTGGTCAAAAAGCTCAGAAACAGAAATGGATTCTTGTTTCTGAGGTTTGTATTTAATGAGGGAAGGGTCAAAGTTACCACTAACGATGTCGAGTTCGTAGCGTAGCGGGGCGGTACGCCATCGTCCGAGCTTTGATTTCGGCTGCTTTGCGGTTGGCGCGAGTATCGGGCAAACCGATGTAGAGCCAAAAGCGTTTGCCATTCCACGACCAGGCTAACCGTAGTCGCTCCTTGCAAACTTCTATATTTACCGCTCCTTTGGGCATATCGCAGATTTATCGCATAAAGTGTCTGGGATTGTCAGAGGCTGTCACCCCTAATTGAGAATATCAAATCTAACAGTTTTCTTATATAAACAACAAAACTCGTTGTGTGAACGGGTTTGTTTATGGAGAATAGCGGGCTCGAACCGCTGACCCCTACAATGCCATTGTAGTGCTCTACCAACTGAGCTAATTCCCCTTTCTTTTCGCGCTCTCAATCATGCCTTAATGGAGTAATGTTTGTCAAGCCTTTTTGAAAAAATAGTTTGGAGCCTTGAACTGGCAAGGCTTTGGACTTTTTTAAAATCTCCTGGCTGCTTTTCAATGAACGAATCCCTAGGATTATTTAATAAGTGTGTTGGGATATTGCGGTTAAATGGCTCAAGCAAGAGCCCATGAGGAAGTAGACGACGATCAGGGCTGCGGCTGAGACCGCGACTAGGATGCCGGCTAGGATTAGTGAAAATTCCCGTTGCGCGATCGCCTCTTGCATTAGGTGCAAAGACCAAGCGACTAGGGCCACGTCAATTATTAAAATAGAAATCAGCATAAGTTACGTTTTGTAACAGCGTACCCATTGTAACAAAACTTTTGACTGCTTGCAGATTAGCTTATACGCATTTAATTATTGGTGTAAAACCCCGAGGGAGCAACAAAAAGGCACTGAGAAAAAAGATAGCTCTGCCTAATCATTACGATATGCAAAGTAAATGAGAGCTGGCTCAGCTATTGAGGGGCGGCGGGTGCGATCGCGGCGGGTGCGATCGCTTTTTTTGAGGGTAGGTGCGTTAGGGAAACGCGCGCCTGCGGGAGGCCGATCAACGAAGACGATCGCCCGTTTTGAGTGTAGCTGGATGAGAGAATGGCAAAACCGAAGAGTGCGATCGACTTTTTTGGTGATAAATAGGTTTATCAAGAATTCGTCAAGAGCGATGGGGTTAAAAGTTGCACTCCAGTTTAACTAAAAAGAGTTACGCACTCCGCCAAAGAAACCGGGTTTTTGACCTAATCTGTCGGTAAGAACCAAAGATTTTTGGAAAAAACCCGGTTTCTGACCATCTGTGAATCAGCCATATTTATGACATACAGCACTTCGGGATGTTATGAGATACAGTAGCAGCAATTAGTAAACCAGTTTGTGAGATGTTTCGGATTAATTAAGTCAATAGCCACAGCAATTATCGTTTCAACCATTTTAGTGCTGGTTGGTGAAAACTGTCGCAATAAAGATTTGAGTTGCGACCACCATAATTCAATTGGATTAAAATCAGGAGAGTATGGAGATAAACACAAGATAGAAGCACCCACCGCTTCAATCATAGGCTTAATTGAATCTACTTTATGCGCTGGTAAGTTATCCATATAGGCTCGCTTTGCCTCATTGGAAGCATGAGTTCTGGTTAAACAAGTGTAATACTCCAGTTTTATCTAAAAATACTAGATTTTTTGTGTCAATATGCTTGACTTTGCCCCATACTCTAACCTTAATTTCATGACTCTTTCAGTGCCGACTTGGCTACTTCTTACTATTTTTTTTTACGATTTAACCCCAACTTGTGTAAGGCGTTACACATGGCTGTTCTACCACCAAATTTTCGGTCTTTTGGGCGAATAATTCATACAATTATACCAAGGTTGTATCGGGATGTGCTGTCACTATTTATCTCAACTCTTTTGACGCATTATTCAAATGACTGAATCTGGGTTTATCCCTAGGTTGAGGCTGTAAATTTTCTCAATTTTTTGTTGCTTGACAAGTTTTTGAACTAAGGAATTAAAATTTAATAACTTAAGCGATTGCTCGTTACCAGGAAGAGCCTGGTAATCCAGATCTGGAGGCTCTGGCTCCTTTGATCTGGCAACTTACAGGAGAGAGGACTGTAGGAGGTAAGTTTTCGATCCTAAGCTTTTACTGCAGGCAAATATTTCTGCTGTTTTTCTGATCTACAGCTTCTGCTGTAGATGGGCTGATACTATGAAAGGCTCGCAAATCTACTGAGTATGATTTCATTAGTATATTATTTTTAGTCGATTCTATTGTACCTCATAACATCTGCAAGTGCTGTATGATACAAGTGACTAAAAAAAGGAAATATCCGCCCTCAGTCATTAGTTAATAGTCATTGGTCATTAGTCATCAGGAAGAAGAAAGAAACCATCAAATCAAGGCTTTCAGCAATTAAGAACTTCCTATTTTTTTTGACGGTTACTATAAAAATGAATGCTTTGAAATTTATTCAAATTTTGATGGTTCGGACTTCACTTTTCATAGAAATTGGACGACTGAAGTCCTCACTACGAACCAATTTGATTGGAGTCGCAGTCAGGATATAATCTCAATTATTGTTACTTTTCTTTAGGGAACGATGCCATACCTACAAACAGCATGGCCAGCCCGCCTCCCAGAATCGCGAAGGCTAGTAAACCTACGGCTAAATCTAATCCCGATGTATTTTCCATTAAATTAAACGATTCTCCAATTAAATAATTCAATCATCCGTATTTATTAATTGCTGATTACTTCTCAACAATGGGGAAGAGAAGCAAAAACAAGCTAACTAATCGTAGTAGGGTGCGTCTCGGGGAAAATTGTTAGTCTGTCTGCAAAACATTCAGCCCTGATATCGTTTCCGGTTGCCTCTGAATAATAAAATCGAGTCAACAGTTAATACTCAACCATTCAGTTTTTCGACCCACCAGTCAACAGTCAATAATCACCTGACGGTGCAACCGGAATTGATATGACGCACCCTACAATAACTAAACATCCATCTGTTATATCGGCGGTTTAAAAACTATTTACCGAACAGCTTATTTTGCCAATTCTTTTTCAATGGCGGCGATCAATTCTGGCGAATCTGGGGCCACGCTGCTGGGGAATCTGGCAACCACTTCACCTTGTTTGTTAACTAAGAATTTCTCAAAATTCCACGAAACATCACCCTTGGGGTCGGCTTCACTCGTAAGTTTAGCGTACAGCGGATGCTGCTGACTGCCTTTGGCGCGTACTTTGTCAAACAATTCAAAGCTGACACCGTATTTGGTCGTACAGAAATTGACGATTTCTGCGTTACTTCCAGGTTCTTGTGCTCCGAAGTCGTTGCAGGGAAATCCTAAAACCCTGAGTCCCCCAGCGCTGTATTTCTGGCTCAATTCTTCGAGTCCTTTGTATTGAGGTGTATAGCCGCATTGAGAAGCTACGTTAACTATCAAGAGTACCTTACCAGCGTACTCTCCTAGCTGCTTGTCTGCGCCTGCGATCGTTTTTACTTTAATGTCGGAGATGGTGCTGGGCATTTTCAAATACTTGTAAATTTGACCACCACAATTTTACCGCAATTTGGTAAGATTTGGTCGGTATGCCGATCGCTCAAAATTTATAGGTGTTGCTAGTAAGGAATGCAAGTCCTCATAAAAATCAGAGGACTTGCATTCCTTGCTACAAACTAATTTTATTTAACTGTCGGAGTGGCTTTCCGTCATCCATTTTTGGTAAGTTTCCTCTAGTTGCGGGTTCTCCAGAACGAGTTCGAGGCGGACTTTTACGCAACCGTGGCGGGGTTGAGAGGCGATCGAATTTAAGATTTTGCTGGCTTTCTGCACCGAGGTAAACTCAGCCTTAACTGTCGGTTCATCGCGATCGTGCTTAATTCCCGTCAAATCTATACCCGTGATGCTTCCCTCGCCCAAATCTATTTCGGCCAACACCTTCGGATCGTCGCCGACTTGTTCGACAATTAGCTTTTCCCACTGGATGGGCACTTGTACCATCCGAGTTTCAATTTCTTTGCGGACAATGACTTCGCCGACTTTGCGCTTGCTGCGATTGATCACCAATCGTTCTTCTAGCAGGCGAATTACTTCTCGATCGACAATATCAAAGTCTTCCTCCTCTTCACTCGTCTCCAAATTCTCATTTTGGCGATCGGAATCTGTTAGATTTGACATAACTTTTGAGGGTTGGGTTGACTCGCTATTCGTTAATTCATTCAGCGCTTCTGAGGAATTTTCTACAGACTGAGCCTCGCTATTTGCCGAAATTCCCGGCAGCAGATCGACTTCATCTGAATTAACACTTACAAACAAAGATTTTTGGTGATAATCTACTTTTTTTAGCAGCTTAATACTAACTAAAAAAATTCGAGCTTTTTCGCTGCCTAGCCCTGCTACCACAAAATTTAGTTGACCGCTTTCATCAAAATATACATCTTTTATTTTACCTACCAAGTGACCTTGATTGTCTTTTACTGTAAAACTTTTTAGCTTAGTTCTGACTTTTTCCGGCACCCGGTTGAGACGAGTAATTGATTTTGCTGCTGCTATTTTTTCGGCTGATACTTGACCGTTCATTTTTAAATTTTCCTGCTAAAAAGACGGGGCGGTAGAAACCAGGTTTATACTTGCCTTTCACCCGACATTAGCGGGGTGAATAACGGGCGGTTAAAATTACGTTATTTTCTTTGGCCCGTTTGGCACGGACGAAAGTTTTTGTAAACCTGGTTTCAACCGCCGTCTGCATCTAGGAATTGCGCGACTATCGCACAATTTCAACCAGCGATGTGACAGAATTATGTGATTAATCCGCAATTCCTATTCAATACCTGCTGCAGTTGGTTTAGATATTTTTATTATCTACAACCGGAGTGCCATCCGTGTCAATGTCCAATTCTTCACGGCGCAAGGTTTCTTCGCCATCAACCGTGCTGCGGACAACTTCTTTTCTGATGTTGACTTCTTCGCGCACGTAGGCTTCCTTGTGAATGTCGGCCGTTTCTTCGTACACTTCCATGCGTGCAACTTCCCCTGATTGGAAGTCAGCTTCACCGACTGAAACTACTTGACCCGCTTCTACGGGCGTTACTCGCTCGATTACAACTCGTTCCTTCTCGATAGGTACTGATGCTCGTGCTGTTTCAGTTTCCACGCGCTTGCCCACTGCTACTTCGCCTGTTTTGTCGCGGTGTTTGTTGGCAATCAAGCGTTCTTCGTAAAGCTTGAGATTTTGGTGTTTCTTTTCGTTTGTTTCGTAGAGGGGGCGATCGAGATCGTAGCTGTAGTTACTGCGATCGTAGCTGGCAGGAGTGGCAGTTGCGGCTGTGCCTTGATTGCGGTAAACGCCTCTTACCTGTTCTTCGCGATCGTAATCTAGTGGTTCTAATTCATTGTAAGCAGGCAATCTTTCTGCTTGATCTTTGCTGCGAAGGCCTGTAGCGTAGACTCGACGTGCTCCGTAGTCGAAGCGGGCAGAGCCAATCGGCAGCAATACTTTTTTGCCAAAAATCCAAATCCCGGTATCAATTACCAGATAGCGAAAACGACCGCTTTCATCAACCAAAGCATCATAAACGGTTCCTACTTTTTCATCAGAGTCGCCGGCATAAACATCAAATCCCTTGATGTCGTCTCCAGCAAAGATTTCTTCTTGATAGTTAGGATAAAATTCTTCTAATCTTTGAAGTGTCATGTGTTTTTTCCTCGCTTGTTTAATTAAATTTATAGTAAAAATTAATTGGGTTGACTTACATCTCCCTAAAGTCTGAAGTGTACAATTTAGGGCGTTTAATACTATAGGAATAGTGCCTGGTGCGGTGACGAGCGCACTCAGCTATGCAAAGCCCGATCAACAATACCTAGCGGTTGAAAGTGCCGATCGAGGCAAACTCTCACTCCGGGGGATAGGGTTTGACTCGATCGGGCGGTTAAGACTGGGTTATGTTCTTGAGTCCGCTGGGAGGGGACATCGTTTGACAACACCAGGTTTCAACCGCTGTCTGAGCTTCGGGATATCTAGAAATTAGCTCACTGTTGATTTAGTTGAGCTCTGAGTGTCTCAATTCGTTTGCGGTTAACTCCTAAATCCGACTGTCCCAGACGCGATGCCGATCGCGCGTGAATGACTTTTGCGGCATCATCTACCAAAAATTCCACGTCATCGACAAACCCCATCAAAGGACTCGTGAACTCCGCATAGAGGTAATTATCAGTTGCGGTGATAATTTTAGTCTTTGCTGAGGACTCGATCGCCCCTTTGAGCTTTGCCATTGCTTCTGTAGGCGACGAAGTGTATGCCAAAGGCTCAATTTGGTGTTCGGCATCTTGACTGAAGCTGCTGACGCAGTTAGGCGAAGCAGGGCACGCCGCGAGTTTTCCCGACACAATACCGATATTGGCAGGTTTTTTTCCAGCAAACATTGTTTTTTCTCCGGGTACTAGGATAAAAATAGCGATCGACAGTACCGCTACCGCTAGCAGTGATATTAAAATAACTAGGACTCTTTTCAATGCTTGAGGCGATTTTGTTTCAACTGTCTGCAAAGGATTATCCCTCCTGAAAGTGTAAATTCATTCTAATTTTAATATTAATTGAAATTGACCTCAAAAAATCAAAAAACTTGACCTTGTTCTTCAATCAACCAATAAGTCAACATTGTTCCTTTACCTTTTACCGAAATCTCACCCCGTTCTTCAAAAACAAACCGAGCTTTCAATCGCTCGTAAGTTGTCGCAGTCACTTGAATTTTACCCGGCAATCCGTTCGACTCCATCCTAGACGCAACATTCACAGTATCCCCCCACAAATCATAGCTAAATTTGCTAATTCCAATAATTCCCGCCACCACCGAACCGCTGTGAATTCCGATCCGCAATTCAAAACTTTCTCCAACTTTAGTATTAAAACTTCTCAAAGCTGCCTGCATTTCCAAAGCTAAAAGTGCGATCGCCTCAGAGTGATCCTCCCGCACCGTCGGCAAACCCCCAACCACCATATAAGCATCCCCAATCGTCTTAATCTTTTCCAACCCGTGCAACTCAGACAACCTATCGAACTCCGAAAAAATCGCGTTCAAAATTTCTACCAACTGCGTCGGAGTTTTGTGAGCAGAAAACTCTGTAAAACCCACCAAATCCGCAAACAATACCGTCACATCATCAAAATGATCCGCTATTAATTTTTGCTCTTTTTGCAAGCGATCGGCAATAGGTTTCGGTAAAATATTCAGCAGCAATTTCTCTGTTTGCTCTTGCTGCAATTTCAGCGCTGCTTCAGCTTGTTTCCGCTGAATCAGCGAACCTAGCTGCATCGCAACCGCACTCACCAATTCCAACAAGCGCGGCTGACATTCCAGATTGTTTTCCTGATAAAAAATCAAAATCGCTAACACTTGATTGTCTGCCAAAATTGGCACACCAAAAGCCGCTTTTAACCCCACATCCATCGCAATTTGCGATTGTAAAAAAACTTGTTCCGGTGCAGTAGAAACATCCTCTATCCATTCAGACTGCTGCGACTGCCAAATCCTCCCCGGAAGTCCCACACCAGCAGCAAAAGTTAACTCCCAACTTGTCTGTCGGAATTGGGCAAAACTCGAATCGCTGACGTACCTCCCTGTAGCGCATTTTAAAACGCCTTCACTAGAGGGAATCCAAGCTTCGCCCAGATTCCATTCAATAGTTTGGCAAATTAAACCTAAGATCACATCTATAGCCGACTCAAAACTCTCAGATTTACTAATAGCTTGAGTAGCCTTCAGCAGCAACCTCGTTTCCATTTCCACCTGGTGACGTTCGGCGATTTCCTCGTGCAACTGGACATTTTTAGCCGTCAATATTTGATTTTTTTCTTGCAATTGCATTTGCAAGGAACGCACAGTAAGTTGATTGCTAACTCGCGCCAATACTTCTTTCACCTGAAAAGGTTTTGTGATATAATCTGCTCCGCCCACCTCAAAAGCTTGTGCCTTATTTATTCCTTCTTCTAGCGCGCTGAGAAAAATAATCGGAATTTCTTTAAATTTCGGTTGTGATTTCAATTTTTTACAGAGTTCGTAGCCGTCAATATCCGGCATCATAATATCGAGCAAAATCAAATCTGGTACGCTAGATTGAATTGCATCTATAGCAGAAACACCATTGGTAACAGGTCGAACTTTATAACCATTTTTTTGCAGAATTCTAATCAACAAACGCAGATTATCTGGCGTATCATCAACTACTAAAATATCTGCTTGATAGTTTTCAGTTTTTTCCGCATTTATCTGCATTATTTGATTCCTCCGCCTCGGTAATTAAATTAAGAATTTTCTGGTAATCAAAATTATCGAGATGCCCCTGGAGGATGTCGGAAAATTCACGATGAGCATCCCTTATTTCCTCGATTGTCCTGGAAATTAAGTCAAAATCAGCATTACGGATTACCTGCTTCATCTTCTCTATCCATTCTGCGGGAAGTGCAGGCAAATAAGCAAGCGCAACAATAGGGGGAGAGTTAGATAGATTATCGCCCTTTGACATCAAATAAGTCGAGGGAGAGTAGAGATACTTGACCCCTAAGTGTTGGTTGAGGCTATTAAATATATCATTTTTGCGGAAAGGTTTGCTAATAAAATCGTCGCAGCCGACTAATAAAGCAAACGAGCGCCTGCCTTCAATTGTACTAGCAGTCAAAGCAATAATCTTCGGAATCGGAGATTCAAACTCACAAACACTCATTGGAGCCTTGCCTTGCTGCTTTTGCTCTCTCTGCTGTATTCGGGTTCTAATTTCTTTAGTAGCTTCGTAGCCGTCCATCACTGGCATTCGCACATCCATCAAAATTAAATGCGGCTGCCAGTTTTCCCAGATTTCTACTGCTTCGCTGCCGTTGCTGGCTTGTTGCAGCGCGAAACCCAAAGGAGAAAGCATTTTGACTAAAAGTTGGCGGTTGTCTTCGCGATCGTCCACAATTAAAATCCGGTAGCAAGGTTGATTTGGTTCCAATCCTGTAACTTCCAGGTTAATTTGTGGTTCGGGAATATCCGCAGCATAAACCGCACCGACTGGAATCTCAAATTTAAAACTCGTGCCAATTTCCAGTTGACTTTCTACGACGATATCTCCTCCCATCAAGCGGACAAATTGACGGCTGATAGTCAATCCTAAACCAGTACCTTTCTGAGCATTTTGACCAGAAGTCGTCTGCACGAATGCTTGGAAAACATTCCCCACTTCTTCGGGAGAAATGCCTACTCCTGTATCTTTTATTTCAAACTGAAGGAAAACCATCGGTTCGGAACTTATATCTTCAGTGTCTTTTGTTAATTCAACTATTGCTAATTCCCTGGAAGTTATGGCGAAGTCCCGAATACTTGTTGCGGTATCAAACATAACTGTAGATCTATCTAATAAATCTACTATTCCAGAATATTTTAACTTTCTAATTCTTAAAACTATTCCGCCTGTCGGTGTGAATTTAACGGCATTGCTGAGGAGATTTATCAGGACTTGCCGCAGTTTAACCTCATCGGTTCGCACGTACTGGGGAACGTCAGCCTCGCGCTCGAAAAGCAATTGCAATTCTTGACTCTGTGCTCGAAATTGAAACATATCTTCCAAGTCATCAAGCAAGCGGTAGAGGTCGAAGTTTTTCGGGACGATCGCCATCCGTCCCGCTTCGATTTTTGACAAGTCTAAGGCTTGATTGATCAGAGTCAGCAAGTGTTCGCCGCTGCGGTGAATAATTCTTAAATTTTCTCGGTTTTCAGCAGAAAAATTGGGGCTTGGTTCCATGATTTGTGCAAACCCGAGTATGGAATTGAGAGGGGTTCGCAACTCGTGGCTCATATTAGCAAGAAACGTGCTTTTAGCTTTGTTTGCTGCTTCAGCAGCTAAGGCGGCTTGTTGCAGTTGTTCTGTGCGTTCGTCAATTTGGACTTCTAAGGTGTGCTGGTAGTCTGCTAGTATTTTTTCGGCTTGTTTGCGATCGCTAATATCTTGAAAAACTGCGATCGCATAAGTAATATTTCCGCTAGCGTCAAAAATCGGCGTGGTATTGAGCTCGATCGCAATTATTTTGTCATCCTGACGGATTTCTACATCGTCAACCCTGACAAATTCCCCTTTCAGCGCGCGCAAAACTGGCAAATTATCCGGCGGGTAAAGCTCATCAGTATTGGCAACATAAAGTTGATAACTTGCAGCTAATTGTTCCGCTGTGCTTTCCGGGATCGTGTCTGCACCCAGCAAATCCCGCGCTGTCTGGTTAAAATAGGCGATCGAGCCGTCTGGATTGTAAACAGATACCCCCACTGGTAAAGCTTCTAAAAATTGATTCAGGCGGCTTTCACTCGCAGACAGCGCCGCATTTACTTGCTTCAACTCCTGATTTACTTCTTGCCGTTTCAGGATTTCATCTGTTAACTTTTGGTCTTGCAAATAACTGTGAACAGCTTCTACTACCGTTAATTTCAAATCTTCATTTTGCCAAGGTTTAGGGATATAACGGTACAACTTAGCATACTTGATAGCATTGCTCAAAGCTTCCAAATCTGCTTGGCCCGTCAGCATAATCGTCAGCGTATCCGGTGAGCGTTCGTGAATTTGCTTGAGCAATTCGTCCCCTTTAATATCCGGCATGATATAATCGGAAAGCACCAAAGCAATCTCGTATTCATCTGCCTGCAAATCTGCCAGCAACTCTAAAGCATCTTCCCCCCCTTCCGCCGTTTCAATAATACAACTATCCCCGATCGCCTTTTTCAGCTCAATCTTTAAACTCTTCAAAACATCAGGTTCGTCGTCAATACAAACAATTACAGGTTTTTTCATAACTTAGCCAGCCCAGATTTTATTGTCTCTATTAACTCTTTGCTACTCCAAGGTTTGTACAAACAGCAGTATAAATCGGCTTCTTTGACTGCCCGCTCAACTGCCGCTGCATCCGCTTGTCCCGTCAACATCACCGTAATAATTTTAGGATATTTTCGGTGAATTTTAATTAAAAGTTCGTCACCTTTAATTCCCGGCATCAGCCAATCAGAAACAACCACAATCACCTGAAATTCTTCTTGAAAATCCTCAAGTAAATCTAAAGCTTCATCACCACTTTCAGCCAATTCGTAAAAGTAATCATCTTTAAATTCATTCTTGAGCTGCATCTTGAGAGTATTCAATATATCTGGTTCATCGTCAACGCAAAGGATTACAGGCTTACTCATTTGTTTAATCGCTGTTGGGATTTTAGCCGGCCGGCTTGCGAAAATTACTTGCTGCTAGGTGATTAATTTCAGGCGAGCAGACAAGGTATCTATCCCCCATCTTATACCATTTTCCATTGGAGCATAGGAATTGTCAATTTGGAATCATTCATGACATAATAGTAGGGAGCGCCGGTTTAAATTTGCCTTCTTTTTTAAACAAAAGTAAGTTTTATTTAATAGATTGGCAGCGACACTGTAAAGGTTGTCTGCCCCGGTACAGATTCTACATCAATTGTGCCTTCGTGTTTCTTGACAATTTTTCTCACAATATCCAATCCCAAACCGCTACCTTCCCCCGCAGATTTAGTCGTAAAAAATGGCTGAAAAATTTTGGGAATAACTTCTGGGGGAATACCTTTGCCATTATCAGTAAACTTGAGAATAATATTTGCCTCTTGCTGCTGAGTCTCTAGAGTCAAAATACCTTTATAATCCATTGCTTGCAGGGCATTGTGAATCAAATTCGTCCAAACTTGATTTAAGTCATCGGGATAGCAAGTTATTTCGGGTAGATTTCCATAATCTTTAACTACTTCTATACCGTGTTTCAGTTGATTTTGATAAAGAGTTAACACCGTGTCAATACCGTCGTGCAAGTTCGCATGGACTTTTTCTTGCTTGTTATCGAAATGAGCGTAACTTTTCAAGGCAAATACTACTTTCCCCGACTTAGCTGTCGCTCTTTGGATCAGGCTAATACTTTTTTTAAAGCTCGCAAATTGATAAGCAGTATTGAAAACTACTTCCCAATCAGGCAATTTGAAAAATGGCAACAACTGTTCTATGTTGTCGTAAATTTCCATATCAACTAAAGTATCAGCAATTTCATCAGGAGTCTGAACCGATTCTGCAGTCAAATCTCTAATCAACTGCTGCTTAAATTTGCGTTTCTCTCTACTGGTAAATAAATTTGTTTGATTGGTAGATCGGTAAAGTAAACTTAAGAAGTAACCTTTACTTTCTTCAGAAATCTCTTGAAAAAATTGAGGCATTTTGGGTAAATTATCGTCCCAAAAATTAGCTATGTTATCAATAGAGGAACCTATAATGCCCAGGGGCGTATTGATTTCGTGGGCAATGCCGGCAATCAGTTGTCCTAGTGCAGCCATTTTTTCCGATTGAATCAAATGCTCTTGGGTGGCTTGCAGTTCCTGGATCGCAGTTGCTAAATCTTGATTTTTTTCTTGCAAAATTTGTTGTAGCGAACAAATTTTTAAATGAGTTTCGATCCGGGCTAAAACTTCTTCAACTTGAAACGGTTTGGTAATAAAGTCCACTCCCCCAACTCCAAAAGCTTTGACTTTATCCATCACGTCATTAATCGCACTGATGAAAATCACCGGAATATCTTTTGTGATTTCAGAATCTTTGAGCTGCTGACAAACTTCATAACCGTCCATTTCTGGCATCATCACATCGAGCAACACTAGATCCGGGGGCATTTTTTGAGCTGCAGAAAGTGCTAGTTTACCGTTGGGAACCGGGCGAACTTTATAGCCTTTTTCGCTCAATATTCCTGCCAGCAATCGCAGGTTTTCTGGCGTGTCGTCTACTACTAAAATATTAGCTCGATCAATGTTAGCTAAAGTTGAATTCATTGGGTATTTACTGTTTTTGGCTGCGAGAAATCGTGTTTAAAATTCTGTCGTATTCAAAATTATTAATGCAGTCTTGAAGCGCGTCCGCAAGAGAGGGGTTGACAGTGCGAATTTGTGCGATCGAACTGGCGATCGCCTCCATGTCCACACTCAAAATATTTTGCTTGAATTGAGCCATCCAATCGGCGGAAAGAGAGGCGATCGCCTCCGGTGTCAGTATATCTTGACTTGAGTCCCCTAAACCTGTCGCGATGACAGCAGTTGAATCTTCATAAATATAGCGTACTCCTAAATGTTTACCCATTGCCACAAAGATATCCTCTTCTCGGAAGGGTTTACGCATAAAATCATCGCAACCGGCCGAAAGAATCACCGCCCGTTCTTCCTCCAAAACACTAGCAGTCAAAGCCACAATCGCCGTTGCTTGCCCGCTAGTTGTAGTTTTAATCTGTTTCGTTGCCTCGTACCCGTCCATCACAGGCATTCTCATGTCCATCCAAATCAGATGCGGTTCCCACTCCATAAAAATATCCACCGCTTCTTTACCATTACTTGCTTCTCTCAACTCAAATCCGAGCGGACTCAGAAGTTTTACCAAAAGTTGACGGTTCAGGGGTTTGTCGTCCACAATTAGCAAGCGGTAACGCGGCTGATCGGGTGCGAGAGCAACAACTCGAACTTGAGTTTTTTTGCTTTCAATATCGGCAGTTTCCACCAGATGAACTTGGATGTCAAACTGAAATATTGTGCCATTTTCTAGCTCGCTGCTAACAGTAATTTCACCTCCCATTAATTGTACAAACTGTCGGCTGATCGCTAAACCTAAGCCAGTTCCTTCCTGAGAATCTTTACCTGTTTGTGTCTGTACAAACGCTTCAAACAAATGAGGAATTTCCTCAGCAGCAATACCTGCACCAGTATCTTGAACTTCAAAATGCAGCCAGTAGCGACCGGGCAATTGGTTAGGGCTATTTTTGTGTATTTTTCCTCTTCCTGCTTTGACTTGCACCGACACTCCCCCTTCGGAAGTAAATTTAATTGCATTGTTGAGCAAATTAATTAAAACTTGGCGCAATTTGACTTCATCGGTGGAAATATAATGGGGAACTTCCGCCTCTCGATCGAAGATTAAATGCAAGCTTTTTTCCTCAGCTTTGAGCGCAAACATATCTTCTAAATCGTCTATTAATCGGTATAAATCGAAGTTTTTTTCATAAATAGTAGTACGTCCTGCTTCGATTTTTGACAAGTCTAAAACTTGGTTTATTAAAGAGAGTAAATGTTCGCCACTCCGCAGGATAATTCCGACATTTTCTTGATTTTCTTGAGACATAGTTTTACTGCGGAGCATGACTTGAGCAAAGCCGATGATTGCGTTTAGGGGCGATCGCAATTCGTGACTCATATTGGCGAGAAATGTGCTCTTAGCTTTGTTTGCTGCTTCAGCCGCTTCTTTCGCCTGCTGCATTTTGATTTCCGCTTGTTTGCTATCAGTAATATCCTTAATAAAACCTTCGTAGTAAAGTAGACTTCCGGCGGCATTGCAGACAGCGCGAGAATTTTCAGAAATCCAGATAATGCTGCCATCTTTGCGGTAAATTTCCGATTCAAAGTTAGCCAGTATTCCGTACTCGTTCATCAGCGTAATAAATTCGTCGTGGCGATTGGGATTTACATAAAGCTGGTTATTGAAATTCGGCTGGGATGCGATTAGTTCTTGCGACGATTCGTAACCGTAGAGGTTAGCTAAAGCGGGGTTAGCGCTGATGTATTGTCCGTCAGCAGCAGTCTGAAAAATGCCGTTTAAAGCGTTTTCATAAATGTTGCGGTACTTTTCTTCGGCTTCCCGGAGAGCGTTTTCTGCTTTTTGGCGATCGGTAATATCGCTCGAAATCGACAGAAAACAAGGTTCTCCGTCAATTTCGATGGTTTCAATAGACAGCAGCGCCGTTCTTTCTGTACCGCTTTTATTGCGAAACCTGAGTTCGTAATTGTGAATAGCCGTTTTATTTTTTAACATTTGAATCATCCGATCGCGCTCTGCCAAAGTCGCCCAAAAATTCAGTTCAACCGCTGTTTTTCCAATAATTTGATCGTGACTGTAGCCCATCATCCGACAAAAGCTGTCATTAACTTCAATGTGACTACCATCACTGATTCTCGTGATCGTAATCGCATTGGGACTGGAACGAAAAGCCTTAGAAAACTTTTCTTTTGCTTTCACAAAATCGGCGGTACGTTCTGCAACTTGTACTGCTAAATTTTGGTTGTATTCGGTTAACAGTTTGTCCGCCTGTTTGCGTTCAGTAATATCTTGAAAAGCGCACATTCCGTAGATAATGTTGCCTCGATCGTCGTAAATAGGAGTGCCCCAAACTTGCAGGGGAACAATTTTGTCAGTCAAGGAGATTTCAACGTCATCAACAGTGACACTTTTGCCCTGCAAAGCGTTTAAAACTGGGTCGCGCTCCGCTGGATAAATTTCCTGAGTACCAGCTAAATTAACTCGGTAGGATTGTCGCAAATTTTCAGAGTTTGCTGCTATAATTCCTTGACCTAAAAGTTGCTCCCCTGTAGGATTAATATAGTGAGGTTGACCATTTGGCTCGACAATAAAAATGCCAATCGGTACTGCATTTAGAAATTGTTTTACTCGGTTTTCACTTTCTGAAATCGAAGTAAATGAGTGCTGTAATTGCTCTGCCATGCTGTTAAAAGCAGCCGCAAGTTCTCCGAGTTCATCTTCGCGATTCAGAGCGAGCTTTGTATCCCATTCATTCTTTGCCAAAGCTTTCGCCGCTGCATTCAATTTTAAAATCGGCTGCACCACCCATTTAGCAGTAAAAATTCCCAGAATTGTCGCTACGATCAAAGCTGCAACCGACAGCAAAACAGTCGTGCGGGTATTGGCGTTAATTTGCTCCATAAAGTCGGACTCTGGTACAACTACGACAATCAGCCAATCCAACCCGCGATCGTCTTTAAAAGGAGTTACCTCCATAAAATTGCGCTTCCCGTCAATATCAAAAGTAAGCTGTTGAGAATTTTTGATTTTAGCTAAGCTTTGGTATGTTTTTTCTAAATGCTTTGCGGTTAGGCGAATTACGGGATTTTTGCTGGCTGAAGCTTGGACGCGCTTTGCTTCTTTACCTTCCACTGCGAATTCTTCGCCCGCCGTTGAAGAGGCAATTAACATTCCCGATCTTTCCATCACAAAAGTTTGCCCAGATTTACCAATTTTGAGGCTGACGAGAAATTGTTTAATTTTGGAAAACAGCAAATCGCTGCCAGCTATTCCTAACAGCTTCCCCGCAGCATCGTAAATAGGCATAGCAGCAGTAATGGCTAGCTCTCTTGTCAAAAAGTCTGTATAAATTGGACTCCAGATAGGTTTTTTTGCGAGCGCCGCTGCTATGTACCAAGGACGAATTCGCGGGTCGTAAATATTATTGGATATTTCTACTAATTTAACGCGGTTTCCTTGAGAATCACCAGTATATCGAGCTAATTTATTGCCAGTAGATTTGTCAGCAGCAGAGATGAGAATCCGATCTTTAGTGCGGATGGCTCCCGAGTGTTCTCCATTTTCTGTGGCTACATAAATGATGCTGATTGTATCAAAATATTGAATTTGTTCGAGGAAATGAAGTTCTAGTTTTTGTTTTTCTTCGAGGTTCAACTGCCCCAATTTTATGCCTTGAACGTTGAGGTGATTGACAATATGGGGAATTGACATATAGTTTTCCATGCGGTCTTTGATGCGATCGCTAATTTCTCCCCGCAACTGAGCTGCTACATCGTTAACCGCCCGCTGACCGTTTTGGAATGATAGCCAACCGACAACTCCTACGGTGCCGACAATTTGCACTAAAAAAGGCACTACGAGCACTGTTTGTAATGGAACTTTACCTAACATTTTGGTGGCAAAGCGATTCAGCGGTTTAGGAAACATATTCATCCTAAGAGTAATTGAAATTGTCAAGGGAAATTAGTAGATGTTAAAATTTTGGAGCGATAGACGAGCTAGTTTTATTGAATCCGGTTACTTACTTAAAAAAAAGTGGGGAGCATTTGGGACTTTTTACAAAGCCCCAGATGCTCCCGAGAGATTATTATGAGTGCAGGGCTGGGATTTTACCTTTTTGACAAACGTACAGGCATTCATTAATATTAATATACCGTATTTTTGCGGAGAACAGGTGATTGGGCGCGATCGCCCTATCGGTAGCTGCCGGCACCCCTAAAACTGCTTTTACTTGCGATTCAACTCCACCCTTTCGCCGTAACGCAACAGCATATCCAAACTCTCCAAACGATTTTGCCAAGTTTGTACCTGATAGCTATTGTCCCGAGAATGCAGCCGCATCAAAGCTGGAAACTGAGATTGAAAATTTGCCAACAATCTTTTAGCCGTCGCTAAACTTTCACTAGAAGGATTGACCGCCAATTTGCTAAAAGCTTGCGCCAATTCATCCGATCGACTTTGGAGAACTTTCAGTTCAGATTCCGACACCTGCAACTGATTGTTAGCCAACAAAAAACTCCATTCCTGCTTGAGAGCAGTATAGCGCGAAGCCGCGGCTGCAAACGGCTGCCGGTAAGGAATCGGTTCTGCAGCATTCGTAGAACGCACCCCTCGCCCTTGAGTGCGGTTAAAAAAGCCCTGCATCGCGCTGCTGATACTTTCCACCGCAAAAATAGCATAGCCCCCTGTGGGCAAATCGCGCAAAGCTTGAATTTGGTCGATCGCCACAACTTGCGGGAGAGTCAACAACTTAACCGACGGAGAAATCAAAGCCGAACCGAGCATTTGTTCCTTCGCCAACGGTTCCGTAACGCGCTGAAGTCGGTTAGTATCCAAAGCATAAGTCATCGGCACAATCAAATCTACAATACCCTGACGGGCCCAAACTTCCCAATTTTGCTGAATTTTGTAAATCCGCTGACTTTCTGGGTGAGGAAACACCGCCACCGACAGAATTGTGCGGGGAGAATTCGACCCCAAAAGCCGATAAACTTCAGCGACAAAACTATTAATTTGATTAGTTTTAAATTCAACCCACTGCCGCCACAAACTGCCGTCCTTGGGGGAAATATTCACCGGATCTGTACCAGTCAACTGTTTGAATTGCTGCCTCGCCGCAGCACCGTAGCCGTAGGTAAAACCCGCGTTATCATTTTGAAAAGGATAGCGAATGTAGTCTAACTGCACTCCATCTACTTTGTAGCGGGTGGCAATTTCGTTGATAATTTGGAGTAGATAACTGCGCGCTTCTGGGTTTGCTGGATCGATATAAAATTTACCGTCATTAGGATTTTGGATGCGTCCTTTATTGTCAATATTTGCCCAATTTGGATGAGCGGAAAGCACCGGCCCCGGATAAGAATCACGTTGACCAATTAAAGCATTGTGGCGTTTATTTCCGGTGGCAAAAATCCAAACCCAAGCGTGCAGTTCCAGGCCTCGCTCGTGGGCTAATTTAACAGCAGATTCCAGCGGGTCCCAGCCAACTGTGAGGGGGTTTTGTTGGGGTGCAACTTGACTGGGATAAATTGGATATCCGGCATTCACAGTTTCAAAGAAAACGGTATTGATACCGGCGGCGGCGAGCCGATCGAACACTGCGGCCAAACCTTGTTCAGATCGAGCGGCCACGATCGTACCGCGATCGAGCCAAACCGCCCGAATTTCCGCCCCGACGCGCGGCCCTTCCTGGGGGTAATTTTGCCACAGCAACTGGCGCGCTTGCACCCACTGCTGTCTGGCTTCGGCGTATTTTTGTTGTTGCAGGAGTTGGTCAAAATTTTGCAAAACCTCCCGCGCGTTGGCGATCGCCCGCATCATAGTCCCTGGTATCACAGACGGACGAATGGCGGCTGGGCCGCCGGCACTGTTGCTTCCAGCCACGAGTTGAGCGGGGTTAGGAGCACTGAGATTGACGGCGGTATTCCCGGAATTAGATGCTGTCAGGGCGCTTTCAAACCTACCGAGGAGGTTGGTGAGCTCTTGGCGCATCAAGTAGGCTTCAATGCTGACGATCGGCTGATTGGAATTTGCCTGCACGTCCAAACCCGCCGGCGCTGACTGATCTGAAGGGTCTGTAAAATTTGCGGGGACTGGTTCGGGAAGCGAGGGAGCAGGAGAAAGTGTACTCAGCGGGGTACTGCGCGGCGCAGGGGCGGTGTTTCTTGGGACTCTGGAGGGGGGGGGAGAAGGAAGTGGGAGGGCAGCGGCTGTTGGCGCTGTTGCGGCGGAACCGGTTGTGCCTCCCCAGCGGGCGATCGAGGCCTGCAGCCAAGCTTTGTCTAAATTTGACGAACCGTCGGTACCCCAGCGCCAGCCGAGATAGGTAGCGCGATCGGTGGCGATCGCCGCCGAGGAACCGGAACTATTTTTCCAAGTCGCGACTGTTTGACTGTTGGCGTCGGCGGGAATCAGGACACCGCCTAGAACTGAGCCGTTTTGTTGTTGGGCCGGCATCCAATTGCTAGAAGTATTGCAGGCGATATCCCGACAGCGCGCGCGCGGTTGTGGTACCGCCGGCTGGGTTAACGGAAAAGCCCAATAGGCCCCAAGGAGCGATCGTAAAGATTGGCGCACCAAAGCCGGGGAACTGCGCCCTACAGGGCCAGAAGCAATCAAACGGCCGCCCTGGGATGCCCAAGCTTCTAAAACTTTAATTTGCGCCGGGGTCAAAGTTTCTATGTTGGGCAAAAACAGGACGTTAACGCCTGCTAAATCCGCCGTACTTTTGATTTCTTCGAGATTAATTGGTTTGTAAGCAATGCCGCTTTCCCAGAGGCGCGTGGTAATTTTTACCCAGTCAGGAGAATTTTCGGAACTGCGAACAACGCCCAGAACTACTTCGGCGAAACTGGGTGAGGGAAATAGAATGAATGTATTTAGTAATGTACTCGCTAGGGTTCCAATCAAGACTCTTTGCAAGAAGGTGAAAAGGCGATTTTTTTGAGTCTGAGAGATGGTTTTAGGCGTTTGACTGGTTCTTTTGAGCTGTTGCATTGACACGAGAATTACCCACCACACCGCTTAATAAAATTTTAATAACAATTTAGATCGATCCGCACCATACAATTTTTTCTTCTGTCGTGCAACGTGCGATCGGGAAAATAGACGATCGCCCGCTGAGGATGGGAGCGCATTCGATCGCAAATTTTATCCTAAACTCAGATTGCGCGCGATCGAACAACCGCCATAAAAAAGGTTCGATTGTTCGGACTTTAGTCCGCAAAAATCAGGACTTTAGTCCGAACGATCGAACCTTCACTACTGAATTGCAGTTTCATTTACCGGGAATCGATCGATCAACTGCATCGCCCGACAAGCATTCCTCCGCAAAGAATCCGAAACGTGAGGAACATGAGGAATCTGAGACAAGAAATCCAAAGTCCGGCGCAAAATTCGCACCACATCTCCTTCATCCAAACTCGTATGACTAATTAGTTCCAGCCATTCCACACCCAGAGCCCACTGTTCCACCAAAGTCACTAAATCCCGTTCCAGCCAAATCGGGATCGCAGCTTCGTGGCGGTACTGCACTTGAAACAACCGGCGGCGCAGGCCTTTTTGCAGGTTGTCCAAAGGTGCTAAAACTTCCGGCGACAGCGAGTAATGAGTCCAACTGTCAGGCCTGGAAACTTCTGTAACCAAGGCCGCGCAAGCAGCAGCGAGGTGGTGGGGGTCGAGTTCGTCAAACTCTGAAGACATCAGGGACAAACCCAGCCACAGTTCGTTATCGCCGCGAATGGCGGCACAGGCTTGGCCCAAAACTGTGGGTACTAATCTGTCGGAGGAGTCGTCTCGGTTTCCATCTGCCGAAATTACTCTTTCCAAACAGCCGAAGTTTAGCAAGATGTCAATTAAGTTGAGAAATTGCTCCCAATAGCGAGCTCGCTGCTTTTCTAAGTCTTGTTCGCTTTTGCGGATTTCTTTTTTCAATTCTTCCCGGCGGCGCTGGCGTTTGAGCAAAGTACCGGGATTGCCCCATTCTAGAACTGGGTGAATTTCTAGTCGATCTTCTAGGGCTGCGATTTTCTGCAGTTGCTCGATCGCCTCCGGGCTCGGTTCTGGTGGGGGCAATTCTGGGATCGATCGGGCAATTGCCACGGTTTCTTCGGTTCCCAAGCGACACTGGCCGAGTCTCAGAGTCAGTTCTGCCGGGGGGATCAAGGTATCTGCGACACTCAAGCGAGGTAGTTCGGCGTGGAGGGTGGCGACATCGCTAATGGCGACGATGTACCAGCGGTTGTCTTTACCCAAGCACACCAAGTTTGGTGCTTGGCCCGAACCTGCGATTTTGGCAACTAAGATGGCGGGTACGGGGGTTGCGTGCGATCGTTTGGCTGTCGGAACGTGCTTGCCTTTGAGACTCAGAACCGTGCCGAGCACTGCAAAAGACACGGCTACGGACATCTCCTTAATGCGCGCTTCTTCTGCTTGCTGCAATAAAATTTTGAGCAAACGTTTGTCTTCTTTGAGTCTTCCCTGCAATTTTTCGTAATCGGCGAGTTGTTTTTCTAGGTAAGAGACATTACCTCCGGCCGCCAGGGATTTGTCGATCGCCACTAATTCTGTTTCCAGTCGGTCTAATTCTGCTTGCTGCGGCTGCAAGTACAAGGTAGACAGGTATTGACCGAAACTGCGCTCTACTAACTCTTGAGCTTCATCGATCGTGTGAGTTTGCAGCAAATTCAGCACCATGCCGTAGCTGGGCGTAAATTGACTGGCGAGGGGGTCGGCTTTGGCTGTTGCCAAATAAGAGGCTTCTTTTGCACCTTCAAAGCGCGTCTGAACTGCGACAACGTGCCCCAGTTCGTCCATCCCACGGCGACCGGCCCGACCGGCCATTTGCAGGAATTCTGAAGCGTTTAGCAGTCGGTGTCCCTTGTCGGTGCGCTTGGACAAGGTGGAAATGACTGTGGTGCGGGCGGGCATATTAATCCCGGCTGCGAGGGTTTCGGTGGCAAATACGACTTTAATCAAACCTCTGCCAAAGAGTTCTTCTACTAAGCCTTTCCAAGCGGGTAAAATGCCTGCGTGGTGGGCTGCGATGCCTTTTAAAAGTGCTTCTTTTTGACCTAAGCGTTCTGCTTCTGGGTTTCGCTGTAAAAAATCGTCAATGATGCGTTTGAGTTCGGCTGTTTCGGCTTCGTTAACCAGGGATAAATTTCCGACTTCTGCGACTGCTTGGTCGCACCCGCGACGGCTGAAGATGAAGTAGATTGCTGGTAGCATATCTCGATCGTCCAACCGGCACAAAACATCGGTCAAACTGGGAGTGGGAATGCTGCCTCTTTCTGCTTTTTGCTGCTTCTTTTTGGGGACTAACCGCGGATTAGCTCTTTTGCCGGTTTCGTCTAGCAGGGGAAATATGCCTTTTTGATTGGCAAAGTGGAATTGCAGGGGTACTGGTCGAAAGTCTGAGTAGACTAGCTGTGTGGGCCCGTGAACTTTGTTAATCCAGTCTGTGAGTTGGTCGCTATTGGCGACGGTGGCTGAGAGGGCGAGCAGTTGAATTTCGCCGGAACAGTAAATGATCGATTCTTCCCAGACTGTACCGCGCTGGCGATCGTTCATGTAGTGACATTCGTCGAGCACTACGGTTTCGACTCCGGTGAGGGAAGCGCCGACTGCTCCGATCGGCGTACCGTAGAGCATATTCCGAAATATTTCCGTAGTCATCACCAAAATCGGCGCATCTCGATTGACGGAGATGTCGCCCGTGAGCAAACCTACGCTGTCGTCTCCAAATTGCCTGCGGAAGTCGCGCAGCTTTTGGTTGGAGAGAGCTTTTAGAGGAGTGGTGTAGAACACGCGCCGCCCCCGGAAAAGTGCTTGATGGATGGCGTATTCGCCGATTAACGTTTTCCCCGAGCCTGTGGGAGCGCACACCACAACGGATTTACCTGCATCGAGGGCGGCGATCGCCTCTCTCTGAAAGTTATCTAGCTCGAATGGAAATATGGTCTTCAGATCCAGCTCTGGGCGGTTCTGGGAATTATCTGGCACAAGGATTATTCTGAGGTTGCAGGGTAATTATGCTTAAATCTTGCTGAAAGCAAGGCAGCAGAGGACTGTATTGATTTTAAACCTTTGTCAGCCGATCGGAACTCGGAGGAAGTAAGGGAGTGGGTGATTCGGGCTTTTATACTTAGTGCCTCAAAAATCTAGTATAGCGATCGAACCAGGTTTGCAGTCTGGACTGCTGTTTTTTTTTCGATCGTGTCCGATCGATTAACCGCACGCACGCGCAGGTTAATCGATCGGACTTCAGTCCGCACTACTAACCATGTTTGTTATGGTAATCTACCGGACACGATCTAACCTGATATTTCTTGACCTACCTTTACCCCACACGATCGCCGATAAATTCCAAATTTTGGGAAGATTTTTCCTAGAAGGGCGGGTTTATTTAGATTGTCATTAAGCTGCCTAAATTAGGGTTAACCCTCCCCTACAATATCAGTCAATTTATGGTTGAATGAAAATACCGATCGCATTATGGACTCTCGCAGCAGTAGACGGCGGGCGATCGAGCAAACTCCCTCCCAAATACAAACTCGTCGAACTTCCCCCATCCAAATTTAAAGCCTCCACAGCACCCATTTGCTGCAATATCTGCGCCAGTTCCGCAAAATTTGGGCCCGCCCCGCCCGCGCGATTGTGCACCGCTACAATTAGCAAATTCCCCGAAGCAGTTCGCCCGATCGCACTCCGAATCGCTGTCTGTCGAACATAGGCATCGCTAAACCCTTCCGCCTTAGCATCCAAAACAACTCGACTGTTTTGTACCAACACCGGCCCGCCGCCTAGAATGTAAGGAAAACGGTTAAAATCTGCCGGAATTGTGTTAGTTTCCAAACGCAATAAAGTGCCAGCAGTTAATTGAGAAGCAGGGGGAAAATTGGAACGCAAAGCCAAAACATAACCGTTTGCTGGAATCGGGAAATTTGTTGTTCCCGGCGCGCCTCCGGGAGATTGGCTGACAACTCTATCGCCCGCAACTGTCACAACTATTTCATTATCAGAAAACGGAGTATAAGTTTTTCCCCAATCGGGATTGTAGCGGCCGATTCCTGATGTCACGTAGGCACTATTTAACTGTGAAAGAGACAAACGTTGATTTGCAGGAGTTATTAAAGTTTCTTGCAAAGTCAAACGAGCGATCGCAAATTCGCCCCGATCGTTCCAAGCGATCGCCCCCCGATTCAAAATTGACCCGGAAAGCCATTTATTTTCCCGCCGAATCGCGCCTAAAGCTAATCGATTGATGCGATTGAAAAATCCGGCATTAATTGCAGCCGCAGTTCCAGAAAGTTCTGCTGTTTGCAATAGAGGTGCAGTACCTAGATCTGTCGGCGGATTGCTCAAAAGCGGTCTAATTTTGACACCGGATTGGCGGGGATTAATTTCTAACCCAACTACGGGAAAACGAGCGGTTCCTAAATTTTGATATTGCTGCCGCCACCGCACGCCCGGAGCCCAAAGAATGTTTTTTTCTACTAGGGAATCCGGGCGAATGTCGATAACTAATCGATTGGGATTTCCTAAACTGAAAACTTGTGGCCGCCAACCTAATGGAATTTGTACCTTGACTTTGGTTTGATTCCCCGCAGGTTCGATTTTTAACGATCGCACTTGTTTGCTGGTTGCAAAAGCGCGATCGATCGAAGTGCGATCGATCTTGGCATCGATCGCGATCGACCATTCTTGAGTGGCGATCGGCGCTGCGGGCGCTAGCGGCTGCGAGAGCGCGGGTTTGGTCGGGTCGTCTGGTGTTTCGAGGTTTCGGGCTGGGGGCGCTGTCTGCTGCGGGATAGCGGGCTTTGTGGGGTCGTCGGGAGTGTCTCGCGGTGGGGTTGTTGGGGACGGGCTCGGTGTATCGACGAAGTTGACTTGCCAGGGGGCGGGGCGATCGAGATCGAGCACTGTGCGATCGCCCCATTCTCTCGCTGCTTGCCGAATGCCAGTAATATTGGCAGTTGGAGAAGTAATTTTTAGAACATTGCCCTCAGCAGATATCTGCCAGCCTGCAAGTTTAGCAAAATCTGTAACATCTAAGTAACGATACGGGCCTGTTGCCCTGGCTGTCAAACTTTTAGCATCGGTGAAAGATACCGAAAACCACTGCACCGGTTGTTTGGTACTGTCGGCGGTGTTGAGCAAATCCACTCCCGCACTTTGCATCAAGCCCACATCAGCAATCCAAATTCGGAAATTTGCCGAAGTGCTGTTTGTTGGCTGCACAGTCCAAGCTAAGGGCAGAATCCGGCCGTTGAGAGACACTTGGCGGCCTTGTTTAATTCTGGCAACTGGCGGTACAGATTGAGTCAAATTGACCTCCGTTAATTCACGATTCAGGAACAAGGAAGAGGGCAATAAATTGTGTAATGGATTGGAGGAAAAATTAGAAGTTCTCCCACTCGAAGCCTCTTGCGCTCTTCCGGGTTGATTCCAAAGCAAAGACTGGGCGATCGCCAGTACAGGTAAAATCGAGACTGACAATATTGAACGCCAATAATACCAATTACATTTCATATCAAATCCGTTAGCATCGGAATAGTAAATTCACTGTTGACTGTTGACTGTTGACTGTTGACTGTTAACATCATAAAGAGTGCAACCGGAATTGATATCACAATTTACAACTCACAATTTTAATCCTCAACGCATATAGCAATCCTAAATCCTTTGTGAATTTCTTACTCCCTCTCCTTAGCAAGGGGAGGGTTGGGGCAGGGTAAAAAGTTTACGAGTCATTTAGGATTGCTATAGGTATCTAGAAACCCGGAATATCCCTATGTTTCTTCTTACTAAACGGCGCTAATTGCGTTAAATTCTAGCACGAACTGCTCATGCCGGAATAGAAATCACAAACTCCGAACCCTGTCCTAGGGAAGAATTCACGAGTAACGTACCTCCATGTTTTTCCACAACAATTTGGTTAGCGATCGACAATCCCAATCCAGTTCCTTGACCCACAGCCTTAGTTGTAAATAAATGGTTAAAGATGTTTTCCTTGACTTCCTTCGACATCCCCGCTCCATTATCCTTAATCCGAATCAAAACCTGATTTTTATCTTCGCTCAGAGCAGTTTGAACCGTGATTTGATTAGGTAGGACTTTAATTTCACTAAAACTGCGCCCCTTATTTGACTCTTCCAGAGCATCAATGGCATTAGCCAGCACATTCATAAATACCTGGTTCAACTGTCCGGGAAAGCATTTTACTAGGGGCAAGTTACCATACTCTTTCACAACTTCAATAGCAGGGCGTAACTCGCTCGCTTTTAATCGATGCTTTAGAATCAGCAGAGTGCTGTCGAGTCCGTCGTGAATATTGAAAGAAACTGGTCGATCGCTATCCGCCCTCGAAAACGTTCTCAAACTCGTACTGATATTACGAATGCGATCGACTCCCTCATTCATTGAGCTAATCAATTTCGGCAAATCTTCTCGCAAATACTCCAAGTCCATCTCCTCAATTTCTGATTCAATTTCCACTCCCGGAGCGGGAAATTTTTCTTGATACAAATCGATCAAGTGGAATAAATCCCCCACGTATTCTTGAGCGGGTTGCAAATTGCCAGCGATAAAGCCTACGGGATTGTTAATTTCGTGGGCTACCCCTGCGACTAAATTTCCAAGAGCAGACATTTTCTCACCCTGCACCAATTGCAGTTGCATCTGTTGAAGATTGTGGATAGAGGACTCTAGTTTTTGGGCATAATCCTGAGATTGTTGATACAATTGGGCGTTTTGTAAGGAAATTGCAGCTTGCGAGCAGAGGATGTTGAGTAGGGTGACGCGATCGCTCGTAAATACTCCCGTTGCTAGATTATTTTCTAGATATAAAATGCCCATCAACTTCCCTTGATGCAAAATCGGGCTACACAAGATACTTTTGGGCTGCTGACGGATGATATAGGGGTCATTGGCTAAGTTCGCATCGGCACTTGCATCAACTATTACAGCAGTTTGCTTGTCATGCTTGACTTTGTAAATCAGTCTGTGGGGAATGTCCTGGCTATCTTCAATGGGAATACGCTGCAAGACAACTGGCTTTGAACCTGTGGTAATTGACCCTTTGATTAACAGGCGCGAGTCTCGCATGAGCATGAACACGCATTTATCAGCCCCCGCGTTTTCGATGACGATCGTCATCAACGATGAAAGTAGATTTTCCAGTTCGATTTCAGCGGAAATAGTATGAGAAGCTTTGAGAATAGTAGCTAAATCTAAAGCCACAGAAACACTACTACTGGATGTGGCCGAACTGGTGGAGGTGACATTACCCCATGTTAAGAGAGTTTCGTGAGCGGAGAGAGGAGAAAGGGTTTGCTCTAATATAGGTGTAAGTAGTTGAGGATAGCGAGCTTCTAAGTCAGCGACTTTGGCTTTTGCACCCCAACGAGCGTAGGCATAGTAGGCTTGGATCATGTATTCCCCGGCTATGCGCTTTTTGCCCCAATCTAGGTAGAACTTTGCTGCCAGTTCGTTAGCAAGTGCTTCTTCTTGCGTATATTCGTTGGCTTTGGCTCCAGAAATTGCCTGGTCGTAAAACTCAATTGCTTTGGCTTTTTGTCCGAACACTCGACATTTTTCTGCCTCTACCAAATCAACCTTATGTTGATAATTTATGGGTGCATGATGCGCCCATTGCTGTAACTTTGTTTGGTTTTCTATTACACCCTGCAATGTTTCTGATGTTTCATCTAACTGTGGATTTAATTGTGCCAAAGTTAGCAGAGAATCATAAAGATAAAATACTGGTTCGGTGACTAATCCCGCACCAGCCATAAAATAGCGCCTGACTTCAATAGCATGATTTTTCGCTGGCTCAATTTCTCCAAACAAGAAACAAAGCATTAGTTTATACAAATGGAAAATATACAATCCATATCCATCTTTGGCAGACTCTAGCTGCGGTCGAAATTCTGTTTCTTCAAGGGCTTTTCCAGACAAAACGGTGGTATGTTCTGCCAAACCCAGCAGATTTAAAACAGGTTGCCAATAGATCCGGCAATAATTTGCGGTTGTCAATTGATTTAATTGCATCAAACTATGGCAGTAGGCGCTAATATCCTGCTCTAAGGTAGCCAGGGATTGATTACACCAAAAAGAATTGAGGCAAAAAGTGTGCCCATTATATCCAGCAAGTACCAAGTTTCCAAATTCTATGGCACTGGTGTAACCTTCTTGCAAGAGGGGTAGTGTTTCTTTAATGTGAGATTTGCGGTGTACAATAAATATCCCCAAGATCATCAAAACATCTGTTTTACTTGCTTTGGCATCGAGTTTTGAAATAATCTGGAGTGCCAGGGAACCAAACTGCGATCCTGTATCTATTTGTAAGAAATTGCAGAGAATATTGCCATAGGTTGCATAGCCTAAAGCAGAAGTCGATGTGTTACCGTACTGAATTGATAGTTTAACGGACAAACTATTCAGCAATGGGTACAGCGCAGAGCCAGTGAGGTAAGCGGCTGGGATAATGATATTGACAATTTTAAGACTACCTAGTTTTTCTGCATCTGTCATTTCAGGCAAGTGAACCAAATCAGCGATTTCCCGATCTCCAATGAGTTCCTCAATCTGTTGGATTTCCTGTTGAATATCTGATGGTGTCGGTGTTTCAGGAAAGGTTATACCAAGCTGTTGTAAGACTTGTTGGCCGATCGCGATCGCTGATGTCAGTTTACTTTGGGAAATATGAGATTGAATTCTGATGCAGTAAACATTGACTTTTTCAGGTAAGGAGCGTGCCTGTTGAATGACAATATCAATGAATTTTTCCATAGCCTCAAAGTTGCCAGTTAGCATTGCCACTTCCGCCGCTAATTCATGCAAGGCGAGGGTCATTTCATACTGCTGCTGCCAAGCATTTTTATCCAAAAGAGACAATCCCACTGTCGCATATTCACGCGCTGCTTGATAGGCGGTTGAAGTTTTAGCTTTGCGACAGGCAATTAAATTGAGTTGAGCTAATTCTTCTCGTTCTGTTGGTTGGGTAATTAAAACAGTTCCGTGATTTAATTGATTGACGATTTCAAAAATACGGTCTTCTCTTGCTTGTGTGGAAATCTGTTGCAGCAGCAGTTGTCCGATTTGGTAATGAGTCGCCTGTTTTTGGTCATCAGGAATCAGGGAATAGGCAGCTTGTTGGACGCGATCGTGTAAAAACTTGTATTTTGGTAATTGGTCGTGGGTAATTGATAATTGGTTAAATTCCTGACCGTTCCCGATTACTAATTCGCTATTCCCCTCTGCTTGATAAAACTTGTAAATTTCACTAACAGGTAAAATTAATCCTTCTTGCAGCGCCTTCCATAGAGCTGTTGCGGTTTCTACTGGCAAATTTTCATCAACAATTGCTAACGTCGCCAAATCGAACTGATTGCCAATACAAGCAGCTAACTTTAAAATTTCCTGTGTCCTGGTTGGCAACTTTCGCAACTGAAGTGCCATGAATTCTACTACATCATCCGTTAGTGCCAAGGTTCGCACTAGAGCAATATCGCACTGCCAATACCGAGCTACAAAATTAAATTCAATTAGCCCATCTTCATGCAAAGATTTGAGGAATTGTGTGCTAAAAAATGGATTGCCTAGGGTTTTTTGATAAACGAGTTCTGTCAAAGGCAGAGCCAATGCTGTAGAACAAGCTAGAGTATCGGCCACTAAACTATTTACGTCGGCTCGATCGAGGGGAGCTAAGGTAATAGTATTCACCTTGGCTGCGGTTTTTTGAATCTCTGCTAACGTCAGCATCAATGGATGCGCTGGAAATACTTCGTTATCCCGATAAGCTCCTATTAATAAGAGATAGCAGTTATCAGTAGCGCTCATCAGCAGTTGAATTAATTTTAACGATGCTGAGTCTGCCCATTGCAAATCGTCCAAGAAAATCACTAAAGGATGTTCTTTTCTTGTGAATAATTGAATGAATTTTTCCAACAACAAATTAAAGCGATTTTGACCGGCACTGCCAGAAAGTTCTGCGACTGGCGCTTGCTGTCCGATAATCCGTTCGAGTTCGGGAATGACTTCAACGATTACCTGAGCGCTATCGCCCAAAGCTGCCAAAATCTCCGATTTCCACTGCTCAACTTTAGCATCTGTTTCCGATAGCAATTGTCCCATTAAATCGCGAAAAGCTTGGACAAATGCACTAAAGGGTAGGGTGCGTTGGAATTGGTCGAATTTACCTTTTATAAAGTAGCCTCGCTGTCTGACAATTGGTTTGTGAACTTCGTTGACGACGGCGGTTTTGCCAATGCCGGAGAAACCGGCAACCAGGATCATTTCGGTGCTGCCGCCACTGACGCGCTCGAAGGCGGATAGCAGGGAGAATACTTCGCTTTCTCTACCGTATAATTTTTCGGGGATGATGAAGCGATCGCACAAATCTCGCTTCCCTATACTAAAGTTAGTCAGCTCCCCTGTCTCTTGCCACTGAGATAAACAAGTTTCCAAATCGTACTTGAGTCCGATCGCACTTTGATAGCGAGCTTCAGCATTCTTCGCCATCAGTTTGCTGACAATCTCAGACAGCACTAATGGAACGTTCTGGTTGACGATTGAGGCTGGGATAGGCTGCTTGGCAAGGTGGCAGTGTACCAAATCCATTGCATCGTCTGTTTGAAATGGTAACTTTCCTGTTAGTAATTCGTAGAATGTCACTCCTAGCGAGTAGAAATCTGTGCGGTAATCAATGCCCCGATTCATCCGGCCAGTTTGTTCTGGAGATATGTAGGGTAAAGTGCCTTCGAGGACGTTGGGATTGTGAATTTCTTGGGTTTCGCGAGGTAGCAGTGAGGCGATGCTGAAGTCAATCAGCTTGACTTCTTTGCTGGTGGGGTTAATTAGAATGTTGGCGGGTTTGAGGTCTTTATGGATGACGTGGTGGCGATAAAGTCCATCGAGCGAGTTGGCAATTTGAATCGCAATCGGAAGAAATTCGTTAACGGGCAAGCCTTCTACAGGTTCCTTGCTAGCTGCTGCTAGACTAGCGAGGTAGCTACTTAAGGAAATTCCGCCAAAGTCTTCCATCACCAGAGCATAGTGGTTATGGTAAGTCTCCAGACTGTATGCCTTAACACTGCCAGGAATCTCTAAGTTTTTAGCAATGATGTACTGGTTGCGGAAGTGAACGAGTTCATTGAAGCGGGGAAAGTCATTTCGCAGAAGTTTGATCGCGACGGGCTGCCCATTGGAACACCGAAAGCCACGATAAACTAGAGTTCGATTTCCTGAGTATATTTGCTCGTTAATGTGATATCCGAGAAAAAGATTTGTGATATTAGTCATACCTACGTATTCCTACTGCTTTTGTCAAGCCTGAAGCTTCTTAGATTTAATATCTAATATTGTGGCTCTATCTGGCGCAATATTAATTTAATTACATTTTTCTTAACATATTTTCGAGACTGAATTATGAAATAGTAATTTTTGAAGCAAGACTTGAATCTTTTATATAAGAGCTATTTATAATCTACTTGCAAACAATTAAAATAACTTAGCTAACGCTGATTTAACGACATCAATTCAGAGAATAGAAACTTAAGAACTTAATAGGTCTAGCATAATTAGGGAATGATTTTTGAAACTTTAGTCCCTAAAGAGATTGAGATTGTTGATTCAAAAAGGCGGCGCTGGCTTTACCAGATACTCCACAAGATGTCAGAAATCCTGGAAATAGCTTTCATTAATGAGTAACAAAAGTTTGTGGGTAAAAAAAATACAAATTAGAGTTATGGACAACTGTCAACCTTTTTCGGCAAGACATCTTAGCCTGGGTTCTGAGCGATCGCTGACAAGACTTGCGCGCAAACTCGGACTTTAATGGGTGAAATTTTATCAATTTTTTGATAGACTTAATGTTCGCGACCTGAAAGTTGACTGCAAAATAAGACAGATTTCACCAGTTGTGAACCGCGCTGCTAGATTGCACCTACCGACTGAGCGGGCAGGTGGCTTTTGTGTCTGCTGGCGCTAACGAAAGCAACTCAACAGCGCAGTCAGCAAAATAACGCTAAAGTTACTATCTACCTGATTCCGCTGCAAGGCTACCCTTGCGGACTCAGGGGAAAAACACCCAAAAAACCCGCGCTAGCGCAGCTATCCGGTAGGGAATTGCCTGCAATGTCTGTAGTTGCAGGGCGGCGATTGCCCAAAGAATCACAGCTTTTTCACAGCAGGGTATTCTAGGAGACATCTCCGAGGCGATGCGAGCGACATAATTTAAAATTGGCAAACAGAGTTTCAGTGCTAAGTACAGACCGCATCGACGTAAATTTTGATCGAATCAGCTTGCTATGTGCTGTTTTAAAGTTTACTAGGCTCCACCGCTCGGCTGCCTTCTCTCTCCGAGCTATAAAAACGCATCAACCACACAATCACCGAAATAAAATTCAATCATGGGTAATACGATAGATCCAAACAGCAACGTGCATCAGACTCAACGAGGAACTCCCTATGCCGGCCAAAGCTGGTTAGTGGAAGAAAGAGATGCCTGCGGTGTAGGCTTTATTGCCAACCAAAACGGTAAAGCTACTCACTCGCTGATTCAAAAAGCTCTGCCAGCCTTAACTTGTCTGGAACACCGCGGCGGTTGCAGCGCCGACTCTGATTCCGGCGACGGTGCCGGTTTGATGACGGCGATTCCTTGGGAATTGCTGGATGCTTGGTTTGCCGAACAGGGAATTGTGCCTCCAGCACGGGAAAACTGCGGCGTGGGAATGCTGTTTTTGTCTCAAGATAAATTTCAAGCGACTATAGCGCGGCAGGTGGTTGAGCAAGTTCTGACCGATCGCGGGCTAACACTTTTGGGATGGCGCAAAGTTCCCATTGTACCCTCGGTTTTGGGCCCGCAAGCGCTAGAAAATCAGCCTCAAATCGAACAAGTAATTGTCAGTTCACCGGACTTAACCGGAGACGAACTCGATCGGCAGTTATTTTTGACCCGCCGCACGATCGGACACGCCCTATCAAATCGCCCCAACTTCACCCGCCGAGAATTTTATACTTGCTCTTTCTCTTGCCGCACGATCGTCTATAAAGGCATGGTGCGATCGGCCGTACTGGCAGAATTTTACCCTGACCTGAAAAATCCCGCTTATAAAAGCTCCTTCGCCGTCTATCACCGCCGCTTCAGCACCAACACCATGCCCCGCTGGCACTTGGCCCAGCCGATGCGCTTGCTGGGACACAACGGCGAAATTAACACGCTGTTGGGCAATATTACCTGGATGAAGGCGCGACAAGCCAATTTGTCTCACCCGAATTGGAGTCAAGCCGACATCGACACGTTCAACCCAATCGTCAATCCCGAAAGCAGCGATTCGGCCAACTTGGACAACGTGATGGAATTGTTGGTACACTCCGGCCGCACCCCCCTAGAATCCCTGACAATTCTGGTGCCGGAAGCCTACAAAAATCAGCCGGATTTGGCAACCTATCCCGAAATTGTAGATTTTTACGAATATTACAGCGGCATTCAAGAACCTTGGGACGGCCCGGCCTTGCTGGTATTCAGCGACGGCAAACAAGTAGGTGCTACGCTCGATCGCAACGGTTTGCGTCCGGCCCGCTACTGCATTACTAAAGACGGTTTGGTAATTGTCGCCTCCGAAGCCGGAGTTGTCGATATTCCCGAAGCAGATATTGTCGAAAAAGGCCGTTTGGGGCCAGGACAAATGATTGCAGTTGACCTGCAAACCCACGAAATTCTCAAAAATTGGCAGCTAAAACAGCGCATTGCTAAGCGCCACCCCTACGGCGAATGGCTGAAACAAAACCGCGAAACCTTGGAACCGCAGCCTTTTGCGGAAACGGCAACCCTGGAACCGCAAACACTCTTAGCAACCCAAACTGCTTTTGGCTACACCGCCGAAGATTTGGATATGGTGATTGTGGAGATGGCGAGTTCTGGGAAGGAACCGACTTTCTGCATGGGCGATGACGCTCCTTTGGCCGTACTCTCAGAAAAGCCTCAGTTGCTGTACAACTATTTCAAACAGCGGTTCGCTCAAGTGACAAATCCGCCGATCGACCCCCTGCGCGAAGGGATGGTGATGTCACTCACAATGAATGTGGGCTTGCGGGGCAATTTATTGCAAACAATCCCGGAAAATGCCAAGCTGCTAAAAATTGATTCCCCGGTACTCAACGACGCTGAACTGCATTTCTTGAAAGACCAAAAGTCTTTCCCCGCCACCGAATTGTCCACTCTTTACAAAATTTCTGCAGGGCCCGGAGGTTTGAAAACCGCAGTCGAGCAACTTTGTCAAGAGGCGGCTCAAGCGGTACGCGAGGGTTCAAGAATTCTGATTTTGAGTGATCGAATCTCGAAGGAAGAACGAAGAAGGAAGAACGAAGAAGGAAGAAGGAAGAAGGAAGAAGGAAGAGGGGAGAGGGGAGAAGGCGAATCTGCTGTGGGATTGAGTGCTGAATGTACTTATATTCCGCCGTTGCTGGCAGTTGGTGCGGTTCACCACCACTTAATTAGCGTTGGGCTGCGGATGCAAACTTCGCTAGTTGTCGATACCGCCCAATGTTGGAGCACTCACCACTTCGCTTGTTTGATGGGTTACGGTGCGGTGGCTATTTGCCCTTACTTGGCTTTGGAAAGCGTGCGCGGTTGGTGGTTTGACACCAAAACTCAAAACTTGATGCAGCACGGCAAAGTTCCCAAAATTACCGTCACTGAAGCTCAAGCTAAATACCGCACAGCGGTGGAAAATGGCTTGCTGAAGATTTTGTCGAAAATGGGGATTTCGCTGCTGTCTAGCTATCAGGGGGCGCAAATCTTTGAGGCGATCGGCATTGGCGGTGATTTGCTCGATTTGGGCTTCAAAGGCACTGTTTCTCGCATCGGCGGTTTGAGTGTCGCGGAACTGGCTAACGAGGTAATGTCTTTCCACAGTCAGGCTTTCCCAGAATTGATTCTGAAAAAGCTGGAAAACTTCGGCTTCGTGCAGTACCGCCGGGGCGGTGAATATCACATGAACAGCCCGGAAATGGCTAAGGCTTTGCACAGGGCTGTGACTACTTTTAAGGCTCAGACTAACGGTAACGGCAATGGGGCTGCCTCAAAAATGACACCAATTGGTGACAAAAATCCTGAAACTGCCACCGAAGCAAAAATGACACCAATTGGTGACAAAAATCCTGAAACTGCCACCGAAGCAAAAATGACACCAATTGGTGAC